>NZ_LXJQ01000038.1:0-59989 GCF_001728925.1 Pseudomonas sp. 1D4 | reverse complement strand
TTTTGTTTGTCCCCTTCTTGCTGCTTTCCTGCGGCGCCCCTCTGTGACCTGCCGTTCTCGCCTGCTCACTGAGCACCGGCGAATGCGTTTGCGGGCTGCCGCTGCAGCGCCCGACTGCACGGCATGAATGCTGTCCGTACCTTTCTGCTGCTCTTCAGCGCCGTGCAACCGTCCTGCTCTGCAACGCGCGGCTGGCGGTGCACGGCCAACAAAAAGCCCCGCAGGTGCGGGGCTCTTTCAGGCGCTGTCGATCACAGGTCGAAGTCGTAGTCGTTCAACTGCTTCTGCAGGCGACGCTCTTCGAGGTAGTTGTCGATGATGCGCCGCTTGGTCAGGTTGGTCTTGGCCACTTCGGCAGGCGCCTCGGCTTCTTCCGCTTCCTCTGCGATGAAGTCTTCCTCGATCTCGATCTCTTCTTTGACAGTGCTCATTCAGGTCACTCCACGATGCGGGGCGGTGATGGCGCACCTTATAGCGACAAAGAATCGGCCGGTAAAAAAGATTTTTTCAATTGAAAACCAGGACTGTGCAGGGTCCGCTCAATCGTCCGAAGTCTTCGCCTTGTACTCGCACAGATCCTCGATCCGGCAGGCTCCGCAACGCGGCTTCCGGGCGACGCACACATAGCGCCCGTGGAGGATCAGCCAGTGGTGGGCGTCGAGCAGGTAGTCCTTCGGCACGAACTTCACCAGCTTCTTCTCCACCTCCAGCACGGTCTTGCCCGGGGCGATGCCGGTGCGGTTGCTGACGCGGAAGATGTGGGTGTCCACCGCCATCACCGGCTGGCGGAAGGCGGTGTTGAGCACCACGTTCGCCGTCTTGCGGCCCACGCCGGGCAGGGCCTCCAGGTCCTCGCGGTTGTCCGGCACCTGGCTGCCGTGCTTCTCCATGAGGATGCGGCAGGTCTCGATGACGTTCTTCGCCTTGCTGTTGTACAGGCCAATGGTCTTGATGTACTCCGACAGGCCCTCCACCCCCAGCGCGTGGATGGCTTCCGGGGTATTGGCCACCGGGTACAGCTTGGCGGTGGCCTTGTTGACGCTGACGTCGGTGGCCTGGGCGGAGAGGATCACCGCGATCAGCAGTTCGAAGGGCGTGGTGTAGGCCAGCTCGGTCTTGGGATCGGGGTTGTCTTCGTGCAGGCGACGGAAGATTTCCAGGCGTTTGGCGGCATTCATAGCAATCGGCTTTTCACGGTGGATTCGGGGTGGGGCACGAACCGCGCTCAGGGCAAGGCGCGACGCAGCGGCACCCACAGCAGGGCGAGCAGGATAAGCCCTCCCGGCGCCGAGGCGAAGAGCGGGACGCCATGGCTGGCGAACGTGAGGCTCAGCGCCCCCAGTCCCAACCAGTCGCCATGGGCCAGCAGGCTGGCATGGCCGATGCCTTCGCGCAGCACGCCGAGCAGCAGGGCCAGCAGGCCGAACGCCAGGCCTGCCATGAGGCCATCGCTGGCCCGGCCCGGGGCCTCCAGCGCCAGGTGCAGGCACGGCAGCGCCAGTAGCCACAGCCAGGGGCCCAGAGCCTGGTGCAGGTCGTAGGCGAAGGCCCGCAGGAGCTGGTCGGCCAGCGCCACGCCGCATCCCGCCAGCATCAGCGTCCCGAGCCAGAAGGCCCGGCCTGCCAGGTGGCGATGCAGCCACGGCAACAGGGCTCCGATCCCCGCCAGCAGCGGAAGGGCAACCAGGGCCAGGCCCAGGGCTTTCACCAGCAGGTCGCTGGCCCCCAGCAGCGGTGCCAGGCCGAGCAGGGCCGCGGAGCGTGCAGGCGTGCTCATGGTGTGGCCCCCAGCAAGGCGTCGCGGTGGGCGTCGAAGTAGCGCAGGCCGGCCTGGATGCCCGCCACCACGGCGCGGGAGGTGATGGTGGCGCCGGCGATCTGGTCGACATCGCCACCATCCGCGCGGACCCGCCATTCCCCTGGCTGCTCCGCCAGGCGCCGGCCGGCGAGGTGACCCAGCCAGGGGCTTCGGGAGGCTTCGATGCGATCACCGATACCGGGCGTTTCCCGGTGCGCCAGGACCTTGCTGTGCAGCAGCCGGCCATCCGGCGCGATGGCCAGCAGCAGGTCGATGGGCCCTTCGTAGCCCCGCGCCCGCACCGGCAGCAGCACGGCCACCAGGCGCCCGCCCTGGCGCACGTGCCAGGCGGTGGCCGGTGAGGGGCTGCCCAGGTCGGCAGCCCCGCTCAGTGGCACGCTGTCCTGCAGGGGGCGGTTGTCATAGCTGCCGGCGGGCAGCAGGTCGAGCAGGGCACGCTCGGCGGAGGCCTTGGCTGCCGCTTCCTGGCGAGGGGCGAGCACGCCGTGCAGCGCCGTGAGCAGGCCTGCCGCCAAGGCGGCGGCCGCCAGCAGGCATGCGAGGCTGCGCCCGCTCACGGGGCGGGCCTCGCGCGCTGTGCCCAGCGCTCCAGCGCCGGCACCGCCAGGTTCATCAGCAGCACGGCGAATGCCATGCCGTCGGCATAGCCGCCCCAGGTGCGGATCACGTAGACCAGCACGCCAACGCCCAGGCCGAATGCCAGCCGTGCCCGGTCGGCACTGGGGCAGGAGACCGGCTCGGTGACAATGAAGAAGGCGCCGAGCATGGCGGCGCCGGAGAACAGGTGCAGCAGCGGCGAGCCGTTGGAGTCCGAGCCGCTGCCGTTCCAGCCCAGCAGGCTGGCGACGAACAGCCCGGCGATCAGCCCCACCGGGGCGTGCCAGCGGATCACCCGGCGTTGCAGCAACCACAGGCCGCCAACGAGGAAAGCCAGGTTGACCCATTCCGCACCGCGCCCGCCGACATGGCCGAAGGCGGTGTTACGGGCGAACAGTTCGTCGATGGTCAGGCGGTCGTTGTGGCGCAGGCTGTCCAGCACCGTGGCCTGGCTCCAGCCGTCCACCAGGCCGCTGCCCAGGCCCAGCACCTGCTGCAGTGCGGCCAGCAGGCCGTGGGGCTGGCCAGCGACGGGCCATTGGGCCATCTGCACCGGGAAGGCCAGCAGGGCCAGGGCGAAGCCGAGCATGGCGGGGTTGAAGGGGTTGCGGCCGAAGCCACCGAAGACCGACTTGCCCAGCAGAATGGCCGCCGCGCAGGCCAGCAGGGTCAGCCAGGCAGGGCAATAGGGCGGCAGGGCCAGTGCCAGCAGGGTGGCCGTCACCAGGGCGCTGCCCTCGGCCAGCCAGGGGCGGCCGAACAGGGCCTCGTCCGGGGCGACATGCTGCCCGCGCAGGCGCCGCACCAGCGCCTCGCAGGCCAGGGCGCAGGGGATCGCCAGGGCCAGTTGCAGCAACGTGCCGAACCCGTAGTGCCAGAGCTGGACCAGCAGGCCCGGCAGGCACGCCAGCAGCACCAGGCTCATGGCCGGGCGCGGGTCGAAACCGGGGGCGCTGGCCATGGCAGGGTCAGGCCTCGGGGTGTTCGCCGAGGCGGCGCTCGGCTTCGGCCAGTCGGGCCTGGGCGCGGCTGATGGCGGCCTCGTCGCGGGGTTGGCGGCGCTCCAGGCGGCTGACCTCGGCACGCGCCATGGCTTGCTCGGTCTTCAGCGCGCGCAGGGCCGGGTCCACCGGGCGCTTGTCGATGCGCTGCAGCTCGGGTGGCGCCTTGCCGCAGGCATCCTCGGCAGCGTGCAGGGCGGCCTCGGCGTCGGCCAGGGCCTGGCGCAGCGGCGCCAGCTCGGCCTCGCCCGCGTCACGGGCCTCGGCGCTGCGCAAGGCACCTCGACGGGTCACCAGGGCGACCTTGGCCTGTTTGAGTGCAGCCTCGCCTGGAGCCGGTGGGGTGTCTGGCTGGGCGCTCTGCAGGCGCGCCAGGTTGGCTTCGGCAGCGTCCACCGCCTGTTGCAGGGCGTCCAATTGGGCCTGCTGCGCGGCATCCGGTTCGGCGCCATAGGCCTTGCGCGCCTTGGCCAATTGGGCGCGGCTCATGGCGGCTTCGATCTTGGCCTTCTTCAGCGTGGCCTCGTCCGTGACCGGGGGCGGCATGGCGTTGGCCCGGGCCAGGGCGGCCTCGGCGCGCTCGCTGGCGGCCCGCAGTTCGGTCACCTGAGCGGCGAGGTCGGAGGTGCCATAAAGGTCGTACTGCTTTTCCGCCCGGGACAGCGCCACACGGGCCATGGCCGCTTCCACCTTGAGGCGTTTCTGCTCGTCGCTGAGGGTGCCGGCGGCGGCCTTCTGGGCCTTGACCCGTTCGATGGCGGCCTGCACCGGGTCGATGCTGGCGGCGGCTTCGCTGCGGGCCTTTTCCTGGGCGTGGGCCTGGCGCTGTGCGCGGGCCTCCCGCTCGGCCTGGCGACGGGCTTCGTCACGGGCCAGGCGGGCATTGCGCTGCTCGAAGCGCTGGCGGAACTGGTCGGCCCGCTCGCGCTGGGCGCTGGCGTCCGGCTCGGCCAGGGGCAGGATGTCGATGCAGTCCACCGGGCAAGGGGCGACGCATAGCTCGCAGCCGGTGCACTCGTCGCGGATCACCGTGTGCATCTGCCGCGCGGCGCCGACGATGGCGTCGGTCGGGCAGGCCTGGATGCACTTGGTGCAGCCGATGCACTCGGCCTCGCGGATGAAGGCGATCTGCGGCGGGACCGGGCCAGTGGGCGCTTCCAGCGGCAGGACCGGCACCTGCAGCAGGTCGGCCAGGGCGATGATGGTCACCTGGCCGCCGGGCGGGCATTTGTTGATGGCTTCGCCCTGGGCGATGCCTTCGGCGTAGGGGCGGCAGCCGGGGTGGCCACACTTGCCGCATTGGGTCTGCGGCAGCAGGGCGTCGATGCGCTGGACGAGGGCCTGGCTCACGGTGCCACCAGGCCGTTGAAGCCCATCAGCGCGACGCCCATGAGGCCGGCGCAGAGCAGGGTGATCGGCGTGCCGCGCAGGGGCGCGGGTACATCGGCGGCCTCGACCCGTTGCATCAGGTCGGCGAACAGTCCCAGCGCCAGCCAGAAGCCGAAGCCGCCTGCCAGGCTGAGGCCCAGCGCGTGGACGAAACCGCTGCTGGCGGCCAGGTACAGGCCACCGAGTACCGCGCCATTGCCCAGCAGCAGCGGGAACAGGCCGGCCGGTACGTCGGCGGTGCCGGGCAGGTGCTTGAGCAGCGCCAGCGCGGCCCAGGCCAGGGGCGCCAGCAGGGGCAGCAGCACCAGCGGGCGCAGGTGGTCGAGGGCCAGGGGCGCCAGCAGAAGACGGTCGAGCAGCCAGGCCAGGGGAACCCCCAGGGCCAGCATCAGGCCGCCGGCACGGGCCAGGGCCTGCAGACGGGGCTGGGCGTCGCCATCCGCTGCCTGTGCCAGCAGCAGGTTGTTGACCAGGGCGGCGCCCAGCAGCGCGATGAGGAGATCGGTCATGGATTCGGGACGGGCCGGATCGTTCACAAAGGGCCGCGTATTATCCGGGATGGCGCCGGGCGGGTACAGGGCTGCCGGGGCGACCCTGGCCGTAGGCGCGTTCAACCCCGGGCAGCGGCCTTGTTGCGGCCCGTGGCGCGGCGCCACAGCCCGCGCACCAGCAGCGCCAGGGGGAAGAGGATGACCACGAAGGGAATGCCGTAGCCGAGCATCTCCAGGGCCTGGGCGGTGCCTTCGGTGGCGTTGTCCAGCAGGCCGGCGGCAGCCTCGCCGATGCGCGACAGACGGCTCGGGCGCTGCTGGTCGGTGGTGAAGTCCAGGGTCAGCAGGTTGGTGGCGATGCGCCGTTGCTGCTGGGCGGACTCCTGGGCATTGGCGGCCAGTTGCACTTCCAGCTCGGCCATCTCGCGGGCCAGGGCCAGCAGGTCGGCGACGGCCAGGTCCTTGCGCGCCTGGAAGGCTTGCAGGGTCTTGTACTGGCGCTCCAGGCGCTCGCGGGTGCGGGCGTTGTCGCCCACCGCCTGGGCCAGGTCTTCGGCGCGGGTGGTGCGGCTTTGCAGCTCGCCACCCTCGGCGGCCAGGGCCACGATCTTCTCCACGCCTTCGGGCACGATGCGCAGCACCAGTTGGCCGGCGCGGTAGCCGCCCTGGTTCTGCTCGATGGCCAGCAGCTCGCAGCTGCCGAAGCGGCCGTCGTTGCAGGCTTCGCGGGTGGCGGCCAGGCGCGGGGCAACGGCCTCGGCGGCGAGGTGGATCGACACCTGGTGCTCGTAGGCGAGGAAGGCGCCGGGCTTGGAGGCTTCGCCCTGGAGGGCGGCACCGCCGCTCGCCTCGCGGTCCGACGGGGAGCAGCCGGCCAGGGCGATGAGGGCCAGCAGGAAGGGGAGGCTCCAGTGCTTGATCATGGGCGTTCCTTGCAAGGTGTTCGTGGGGGCTGAAACGACGAAGCGCCTGGCCGGTGACCGGGCAGGCGCTTCGCGAGGGCGGCGCGGCTTACTTGACGCGCTGGCCCGGCTTGGCGCCGCTGTCGGGGCTGAGCAGGTAGATCTCCTCGCCGCCGGGGCCGGCGGCCAGGACCATGCCTTCGGAGACGCCGAACTTCATCTTGCGCGCGGCCAGGTTGGCCACGTACAGGGTCAGGCGGCCTTCCAGCTTGCTCGGGTCCGGGTAGGCGCTCTTGATGCCGGAGAACACGTTGCGCTTGGCGTCGCCGATGTCCAGGGTCAGGCGCAGCAGCTTGTCGGCACCCTCGACGAACTCGGCCTTCTCGATCAGGGCGATGCGCAGGTCCACGGCGGCGAAGGCGTCGAAGGCGATTTCCGGGGCCAGGGGCTCCTTGGTCAGTTCGCCGTTGCCGGCGGGGGCCGGGGTGGCGTTCTGGGCGGCGAGGTCTTCCTTGGAGGCAGCGATCATGGCGTCGATCTTCACGGGGTCGATCCGGGTCATCAGCGGGTTGAAGGGGTTCAGGTCGTGGTCGGCCAGCAGCACCTGATGGTCGTTCCAGCTCAGCGGGGCGACGTTGAGGAACTGCTCGGCGGCGGCGGCCAGGTTCGGCAGCACCGGCTTGAGGAAGATCACCAGCTGGCGGAACAGGTTCACGCCGGCGGCGCAGATGGCCTGCACCTCGGCCTGCTTGCCGTCCTGCTTGTTCAGGGCCCAGGGCGCCTTGTCGGCGATCCAGGCGTTGGCGCGGTCGGCCAGCGCCATGATCTCGCGCATGGCCCGGGCGAAGTCGCGGTTCTCATAGGCCTCGGCGATGCTCGGCGCGGCGCTGGCGAATTCGGCGAACAGCTCCGGCGCGGCATTCTCGGCCACCAGGCGGCCGCCGTTGCCCTTGTGGATGAAACCGGCGCAGCGGCTGGCGATGTTGACCACCTTGCCCACCAGATCGGAGTTCACCTTCTGCACGAAGTCCTCCAGGTTCAGGTCGAGGTCGTCGACGCTGCGGCTGAGCTTGGAGGCGTAGTAGTAGCGCAGGTATTCCGGGTCCAGGTGGTCCAGGTAGGTGCGGGCCTTGATGAAGGTGCCGCGGGACTTGGACATCTTCTGGCCGTTGACGGTCAGGTAGCCGTGCACGTTCAGCGCGGTGGGCTTGCGGAAGCCGGCGCCTTCGAGCATGGCGGGCCAGAACAGGGCGTGGAAGTTGACGATGTCCTTGCCGATGAAGTGGTACAGCTCGGCGCTGGAGTCCTTGGCCCAGTAGGCGTCGAAGTCCAGCTCCGGGCGGCGCGCGCAGAGGTTCTGGAAGCTGGCCATGTAGCCGATGGGGGCATCCAGCCAGACGTAGAAGTACTTGCCCGGCGCGTCGGGGATCTCGAAGCCGAAGTAGGGCGCATCACGGCTGATGTCCCACTGCTGCAGGCCGGCGTCCAGCCATTCGGCGATCTTGTTGGCCACCGACTCCTGCAGGGCGCCGCTGCGGGTCCACTGCTTCAGCATGGCGTCGAAGTCCGGCAGCTTGAAGAAGTAGTGCAGCGACTCCTTGAGCACCGGGGTGGCGCCGGAGATGGCCGACTTGGGGTTCTTCAGCTCGGTGGGGGCGTAGGTGGCGCCGCACACTTCGCAGTTGTCGCCGTACTGGTCCTCGGCCGCGCATTTCGGGCAGGTGCCCTTGATGAAGCGGTCGGCCAGGAACATCTGCTTGTCCGGGTCGAAGTACTGGGTCACCGGGCGGGTGGCGATGTGGCCGGCGTCGCGCAGGCGGGTGTAGATCAGGCTCGACAGCGCCTGGTTCTCCGGCGAGTGGGTGGAGTGGTAGTTGTCGAAGTCCACCAGGAAGTCGGCGAAGTCGGTGGTGTGCTCGGCGCGCACGTTGTCGATCAGCTGCTCGGAGGTGATGCCCTCCTTCTCGGCGCGCAGCATGATGGCCGAGCCGTGGGCGTCGTCGGCGCAGACGTAGATGGCCTGGTTGCCGCGCATCTTCTGGAAGCGCACCCAGATGTCGGTCTGGATGTACTCGACCATATGCCCCAGGTGGATGGAACCGTTGGCATAGGGGAGGGCGCTTGTCACAAGGATCTTGCGGGGCTCGGTCATGGTGCTGGGCTACCGGATACGGAACGAAGGGAAGTCGGCAACTATAAAGAGTCGCCGGCTTTTTTTCACGCCCGGAGGGCCCGGTGGCGGGAGGGCTCGGGTAGGATACCCGCCAGTTTTGCTCGGTCTTTATCTGGAGTCCCGCCATGAGCCCCGTATCCCGCGCCCAGGTCGAAGCGACCCTGCGCCAGTTCACCGATCCCCACCTCAACCAGGACCCGGTCAGCGCGGGTTGCCTGCGTGATGTCGACATCCAGGGCGGCAAGGTCAGCGTGCGCCTGGAGCTGGGCTACGCGGCCGGGCTGTTCAGGAGTGGCTGGGCGCAGACCCTGCAGATGGCCCTGGAGAACCTCGACGGCGTCGACCGCGCCGAGGTCCGCGTGGACTGCGTGATCCAGCCGCACAAGGCCCAGGAGCAGGTGCCGGCCCTGGCCAACGTGAAGAACATCATCGCCGTCGCCTCCGGCAAGGGCGGCGTCGGCAAGTCCACCACCGCCGCCAACCTGGCCCTGGCCCTGGCCCGCGAAGGTGCCCGCGTCGGCATCCTCGACGCGGACATCTACGGCCCCAGCCAGGGCATCATGTTCGGCATCCCCGAGGGCACCCGCCCGCAGGTGCGCGACCAGAAGTTCTTCGTGCCGCTGGAGGCCCACGGCGTGCAGGTCATGTCCATGGCCTTCCTCACCGACGACAACACCCCGGTGGTGTGGCGCGGGCCGATGGTCTCCGGTGCGCTGATCCAGTTGATCACCCAGACCGCCTGGGACGACCTCGACTACCTGGTGGTGGACATGCCCCCGGGCACCGGAGACATCCAGTTGACCCTGGCGCAGAAGGTGCCGGTGGCCGGCAGCGTGATCGTCACCACCCCGCAGGACCTGGCCCTGCTGGACGCCAAGAAGGGCGTGGAGATGTTCCGCAAGGTCAACATCCCGGTGCTGGGCGTGGTGGAGAACATGGCCGTGCACATCTGCTCCAACTGTGGCCATGCCGAGCACCTGTTCGGCGAAGGCGGTGGCGAGAAGCTGGCGGCCCAGTACGGCGTCGACCTGCTGGCCTCGCTGCCGCTGTCCATGGCCATCCGCATGCAGTCCGACGGCGGCAAGCCCACCACCGTGGCCGACCCCGAAAGCCAGATCGCCATGATCTACCAGCAGATGGCCCGCACCGTCGGCGCGCGCATCGCCCAGGCCGGCCTGGGTGCCACGGCGATGCCGAGCATCACCATCAGCGACGACTGATCCAGGACGCCGCTGCGCGCCTGGGGGCCTCCGGGCCCGCTAGATCGCCAGCAGCGTGCCGCCCTCCGTGGGGAACTGCCGGGCCAGCAGTTCCTCGCGGGTCAGCTCCCGGCCGACCCACAGGTGCACCTTGCGCGCACCGGCGCTGCGGCAAAGCTCGTGGAGTCCGCGCGTCTCGATCATGGTCAGGCCACCCTCCAGGTGCTCCTGCGGGTGCAGGACCAGCACCGGTGCCGCGCTGTAGACGGTTTTCGGGGCTAACTGGCGAACGAACATGCGCAGGGTCTGCTCGGCGACGGGAAAGTCGCTGAGCAGTGACCGTGGGTGTTCGAAGCCGTTGACCAGGCATACCTGGGGCTGACCCTCCAGTTGCCTGGTGGCGTGGCCCATGGCGACGATTTCGACCTTGCCGTCGGAGCTCCGGCGGATAGCCAGCAGGGGCGGTTCCTCCAGCGCCTTCCCGGATTTCACGTTCAGCCCGGTGAGGCTGCGGGAGGTGAGCCTGATGTAGAGCAGGGGGAAGAGCGCGTCGAGCATGGCCATGGCACTCAATCCCCGCCGCCCCCACAGCCACCCCCACTGTCGCCGCCACTGTCGCCACCGCCGGAGTCCCCGCCCCAGCGGTCGCCGCTGTCCGATGAGCTGTCGCTCACGCCACGGCCGTCGCCGAAGTCGCTGGAGTCGTAGCTGCTGTCGCTGCCGACGAAGTCGCCACCGCAGTAGATGACGCCGCTGCCCGAGTCGCCCCGGTCGTCGCGGCGCACGCCCCGGCAATCAGCCACATAGAGGAAGCCGCCGGCAATGCCCAGGCGCCGGTCCAGGTCGAACAGCAGCGGCACGCGGCCTGGCGTGTGCGGGTCGATGCGCTCCTGCTCGCAGGCGTACCACCAGCAGCGCCGCAGCCCGGCGTCGGCCTGCCGGGCCTGGCCGGACAGCGCCCAGGCCGGGCGGTGGTGGAGGAAGCGGCCGAAGGCGCGCTGGCAGAAGCGCCGGTATTCGCGGGTGTCGAGGATCATCGCGTGCCACAGGTCGTCCACCACCTGGGAGGGCATGGACACATAGCCGAAGCCGCTCTTCAGGTAGCAGAGGAAGAACTGCCGCAGCCCGGAGCAGACCAGCATGCAGTCCTCCAGGCTCAGTTGCGGGTGGCGCTTGCGCAGTTCGCTCAACAGCCGTGGCGAAGGCCGGAACTCGCGGATCACCCGTTCCCGGGCCCCCCGGCGGCTGCATTTCCACAGGGTGAAGCCGAAGGCGGCCGCGCACAGGCCGGGGATGACGATCCAGAGGGTCATGGTGGGTCCTTTCTCCACGAGGGCGGCCTACAGTGTCCCAGGCGGCCCGGGCGCTTCAAGCCCCTCGCGCGACCGTTGGGCGGCAGGCCACGGAACCCGGCGCTGCCCTTTGCCCGGAACGTGCGCGACCGGTAAGATTCGCGGTCAATTTTCGCCTCACAGGAACGCCCGCCATGAGCATCAAATCGGACAAGTGGATTCGCCGCATGGCACTGGAACACGGCATGATCGAGCCCTTCGTCGAGCGCCAGGTGCGCGGCGCAGACGACAGCCGGGTGATCTCCTACGGGGTGTCCAGCTACGGCTACGACGTGCGTTGCGCCGCCGAGTTCAAGGTCTTCACCAACATCCACTCGGCCGTGGTGGACCCGAAGAACTTCGACGAGAAGAGCTTCGTCGACATCAACAGCGACGTCTGCATCATCCCGCCGAACTCCTTCGCCCTGGCCCGTACCGTCGAGTACTTCCGCATCCCCCGTGACGTGCTGACCATCTGCCTGGGCAAGAGCACCTATGCCCGCTGCGGCATCATCGTCAACGTCACCCCGCTGGAGCCGGAGTGGGAAGGCCACGTGACCCTGGAATTCTCCAACACCACCAACCTGCCGGCGAAGATCTATGCCAACGAAGGCGTGGCGCAGATGCTCTTCCTGCAATCGGACGAGGCCTGCGAGGTGTCCTACAAGGACCGGGGCGGCAAGTACCAGGGCCAGGTCGGCGTGACATTGCCGAAGGCCTGACGCACACCTTCTGTCGGAAAAGCCGGGCATTGCCCGGCTTTTTCGTGAGTGGCGCCCCGCCAGCGCCTTTCCCAGAGCCAAGCCTGCCCTTGAGGTGACCGTGTCCAGATTGCGCCTGTACCTGTTCCTCTGCCTGTCGTTGTGGTTGCCGGCCTGGGCCGTCCAGGCCGAGCCGCTGAACGACCTGCGTGCCTGGGACCCGGCACCGGGCGCCCTGCATGTGCTCGACGGCACCTGGCGGCTGACCTGGCTGGAGCCGTCACGGGCGGAGCAGGAGGTGCCGCTGCCCTTCACCTGGAAGGACGGCACCCGGAAGCCCTGGGGCGAGGTGGGCTTCGGGCGCATCGAACTGACCAGCGACCTGCTGCTGCCGGACTATCCCCAGCCCCTGGCGCTGTACTTCGACGACTTCAAGTCCGCGGCGCGGGTCTGGATCGACGGTGAGCTGGCCTTCGAACGCGGGCAACCGGGGGACGCCGAGCACGAGGTCCAGCGCCTGCAGTCGGCCATCGTGCCGCTGCCCGTCGGTGCCAGGCGGATGACAGTGCGGATCGAGCTCTCCAACCACTTCCACCACGAAGGCGGCATCGACATGGCCGTGCGCGTCGGCACCCTCGACGGCCTCCTGCTGGATGCCAGCCGCCAGCGTGCCCTGTACCTCCTGACCCTGGGCGGCGCGCTGATGATGGCGCTGTTCATGGCCCTGATGGACCGTAGCGCGGCGCGGGCGCTCGGTGGCCTGCCGTTCGCCGTGCTGCTGGTACTGGCCGGGCTGCGCGCCGCGTCCAGCGGCGAGCTGCTGGACCACTACCTGCAATGGCCGTCGGCGTGGATCTACCGCATCGAATACCTCACCGGGCACCTGTTCTCCCCGGTCTACGGCGTGCTGCTGCTGCGCCTGTTCCCCGACGAGCTGTCGCGGCCGGTGCAGCGCGTGCTGGTCGCGGTGGGCGTGCTCGGTGCCCTGGTCACACTGGGTTCGCCGCCTGCCTTCTTCACCCTGACGCGGGACCCTTGCGCCATCTGGCTGCTGCTCTGCGAGCTGTACTTCCTCGGCGCCCTGGTACTGGCCGTGCGGCGGCAGCGGCCCGGAGCCCTGGTGGCACTGGGCGGGATGCTGGTGATGGACGTCACCATCGTCAACGACCTGCTGCTCTACTCCCTCAGCGTGCCGACCCTGAACCTGATCCCGCTGGGCATCCTCTTCTTCATGCTCTCCCACGGCGTGGTGGTGGGCAGCCGGGTGATCGACGCCCTGCAGCGCAGCAAGCAGTTGAGCCGGGACCTGCAGCGCCTCAACGCCTCCCTGGAGGCCCGCGTGGCAGAACGCACCCAGGCCCTCGCGGTGGCCCGCGACCAGGCCCTGCACGAGGCCCAGCAGTCCCTGGAGCGCCAGGCCATGCTCAGCCACGAGCTGCGCACCCCGCTGGTGGCCATCCAGGGGCACCTGCACCTGCTGCAGGGCGACGGGCTGGACGAGCAGCAGCGCCACCGCCTGGACACGGTGCGCGTCGCCGCCCAGAGCCTCACCGACGTGCTCGACGGGCTGATGCTGCTGTCCCGCGCCGAGAAGCTCGAACTGCCCCCGGCCCAGGTGTTCTCCCCGGAGCGCCTGGTGGCGGAGTGCGCCGCCATCTTCCGGCCCCAGGCCGAGGCTCGCGGCCTGCGCCTGCTCACCCGCTGCGCCGACGACCTGCCTGCCTACGTGCTGGGGCACCCCCAGCCGTTGCGCCAGGTGCTCTACAACCTGCTGGGCAATGCCCTCAAGTTCACCGACCAGGGCCAGGTGCTGGTGATCCTCGAACGCAGCAGCCAGGGCCTGGCCCTGCGTGTGGCCGACACCGGCCCCGGCATCCGCCACGAACTGCAGCCGACCCTGTTCGACGCCTTCGTCCGCGACCCCGAGGCGGGTCAGCCCGGCATCGGCCTGGGGCTCTACATCAGCGCCCGCCTCGCCGCGCTGATGGGGGCCCGGCTGGCCGTGGACAGCGCACCCGGCCAGGGCACGCGCATCGACCTCTGGCTGCCCTGGCAGCCGGCCGACGCCCCCGCAGCGAAGGAGGAAGGCGAGGCCGCCGCCCAGTTGCAGGGGCTGCGGGTGCTGCTGGTGGAAGACGTGGAGGTCAACCGCCTGGTGACCGCCGAACTGCTGGAGCGCTGGGGCTGCCAGGTGAGCACCGCCCGGGATGGCCGCGAAGGCGTCGAGGCTTGCGCCACGGGCACCTTCGACCTGGTGCTGATGGACCTGCGCCTGCCGGACATCGACGGCCTCACCGCCAGCCGGCTGATCCTCCAGCAGGCCCGCGCGACACCGCCCAGGCTGGTGGCCCTGACCGCCAATGCGCGGGACCTGGACCCGCGCCAGTGGCGCGAGGCCGGCTTGCACGCCGTGCTCGGCAAGCCCCTGCGTCGCGAGGCCCTGCTGGCCGTGCTGGAAGACTGGGACATGCCCGTGGAGGCAGCGCCCGTCCAGGCCGAGGCGTTCTCCGAGGCGCGCCTGGAGGCACTGCGTGGCTGGCTCGGCCCTGCCTTGTTCGACCGCCTGCTGCCCACCCTGGTGGCTTCCCTGGAGGAGGTGCGCGATGCCCTGGTGCATCTGCCCGAGGGCTCCGAGGCGGCCCACCTGGAGCTGAGCGCCCTGTGCCATCGCCTGCGCGGCAGCACCCTGAACTTCGGGCTCGACAGCCTGGCCCAGGCCGCCGAGCACACCGAGCGGCCGGACCAGGTGCCCGAGCTGCTGGCGCTCCTGGAGCGGCACCTGCTGCTGCTCAGGGAACGCCTGCAGCATGAAGCAGGTCGCGCAATACCTTGACCCAGGTGGTGGCAACGCGCCTTCGGTATGCGCCAGAATCCGCCGCCTGACGAAGAGGGGCTGTGGATGGTCGACAAGCTGCTGGTGGTCGAAGACGCGCCGGAAATCCGCGAGATGCTGGTGCTGTACCTGCGCGAAGCCGGGTTCGAGGTGCATGCCACCGACTCCGGGCGGGCCTGCCTGGAGCGGGTCCAGCAACTGCGCCCGTCCCTGGTGCTGCTGGACATCGGCCTGCCCGACCTGGACGGCCTGACCATCACCGCCCAGTTGCGCCGCAGCCAGCCGCAGCTCGGCATCATCCTGGTCACCGTGCGTGACGGCGACTACGACCGCGTGGTGGGCCTGGAGGCGGGCGCCGACGGCTACCTGACCAAGCCGCTGAACCTGCGCATTCTTCTCGCCCAGGTGCGCAGCCTGCTGCGCCGCTGTGGCCAGGGCGAGCGCGAGGCCGACTTCTCCGTGCGCCTCGGGCGCTTCCGCGTCGACCTGCTGCGCCGCCGCATCAGCGATGCCGCCGGCCAGGACGTGGTGCTCACCCCCGGCGAGTTCGCCCTGCTGATCGGCCTCATCGAGCGCCGTGGCAGCGCGGTCAACCGCCAGGACCTCATGCAGTGCCTGCGCCGGGGCCAGGACGACGACGAAGAGGTCGATGCCCGTACCGTGGACGCCCTGATCGTGCGCCTGCGCCGCAAGCTGGAGGTCAACGCCAACCGCCCGCAACTGATCCAGACCGTCTACGGCAAGGGCTACCGCCTGGCCGCCGAGGACGAGGCCAGCCTGGCCACCCCTTGAACCCACCACCCCGGGAGTTCCGCCGATGAAACGCCTGTTCGCCCTTGGCCTTGCCCTGTGGCTGTTCCTGCCTCTGGCGCAAGCCCAGACCCTCTCGGTGCTCAGTGGCCGCGAGGTGTTCGGCCTGCCCACGGATGCCGCGCCGGAGCGCTTCGTCCAGGCCCTGGGCGAGCCCACTGCACGGCTGCCCATGAGCGGCAACAGCCAGGGTCTGCTCTACGGCAACAGCCTGCTGCTGGTGTTCCAGGACGGGCGCCTGGCCGAGGTGCGCTGCTGGCGCCTCGACCGCTTCACCGACGAACTCGGCCTGGGCTGGCTGCAGCGGGTGGCACCCGGCGCGGCGACCTGGGACTTCGTGGTGGACGAGCAACTGGCCCTCGGCATGGACCGGGAGCACGCTGTCACCCTGCTACAGGGGTTGCACGGCGATGGTGACGAGTTCTCCGACGTGCGCCAGCGTGGCGGCAGCACCCTCTGGCTGGGCTACGGGCAGTCCGGGGACTTCGGCCTGGAAGGGCCGGATCGTCAGGTGGTCACCTCCCTCACCGTGACCTTCGACGCCCCCGGCGACGAATGACCGGGAATCCCACGGGCGGCGTGACGTCCCACAAGGACAGCCCTCCCGTGGAGAACCTCGCCATGCCCATCGCCGTACACGAACTCCCGGCCACCCGGCCCTGGCCCTTCTTCGCCCAGCACGTGCCTGGCGACCCCGGCGACCCCGGCGAGCCGGGTGAACCCACCCCGTCCCGCGAGCCGGGCGAGCCGACCCTGCCGGACGAACCGCCGCCTGACCCGGTCGCCTGACCCCGGACAGCAGAGCGCCCGGCATTGCCGGGCGTTCTTGCGTTCAGCTCTAGGGCTTTAGGGCGCCAGCGGCAGCTCGCGCTTGTGGCGGGTGTTGTCGTAGGTGCGGACGATGGCGTCATAGGCCGCCTGGCTGACCGGCTGGCCGTGCAGGAAGGCGTCGATCTCGGTGTAGCTCACGCCGTGGGCCTCCTCGTCCGGCTTGCCGGGGCGCAGCTCTTCCAGGTCGGCGGTCGGCACCTTGTTCACGGCGCTGTTCGGTGCCCCCAGGTAGGCGGCGATGGCACGCACCTGGCCTTTCACCAGGCCGGAGAGCGGGGCCAGGTCGCAGGCGCCGTCGCCGAACTTGGTGAAGAAGCCCATCACCGCTTCGGCGGCGTGGTCGGTGCCGATCACCAGGCCGTTATTGGCGTTGGCGATGGCGAACTGGGCCACCATGCGGATGCGCGCCTTGATGTTGCCGGTGACGAAGTCGCGGCGGGCATCGGCCAGGTGGTTGAGGTGGGTGACCTGCTCGGCCAGGCCGACCACGCTGTCGGCGATGTTGACCGTCTCTTCCTCATCGGCGCGGATGAAGTTCATCGCCACCTGGGCGTCGGCTTCGTCGTGCTGCACGTTGTAGGGCAGGCGCACCGCGATGAAGCGGTAGCCGTCATCGCCGGTCTCGGCGCGCAGCTCCTCCACCGAGAGCTGGGCCAGGCGGCCGGCGGTGGTGGAGTCGACGCCGCCGCTGATGCCCAGCACCAGCACCTTGAGGCCGGACCTGCGCAGGCAGTCCTTGATGAACGCCTTGCGCCGCTCGACTTCCGCCACCAGGGCGGCCTGGTCGGCGAAGGGCGGGACCACGGCGAGGGCTTGGGCGATTTCTTGCTGGCGGTTGCTCATGGGGTGTCTCCTCAGCGTGCGTCCACGCGGAATACATGTTTCAGGTAGGTCACGAAGTTCTCGTCGCGGCACTGGGTCTTGCCCGGCGTGTCGGAGAGCTTCGCCACCGGCTGGCCGTTGCAGGCGGTCATCTTGATGACGATGTTCATCGGTTCGACCCCGGGGATGTCGCAGGTCAGCCGCGTGCCGATGCCGAAGCTGACATGGATGCGCTCATGCAGGGCGCGGTACAGCTCCAGCGCCTTGGGCAGGTCGAGGCCGTCGGAGAATACGAGGGTCTTGGAGAGCGGGTCTATACCGAGCTTCTCGTAGTGGCGGATGCATTTTTCGGCCCACTCCAGCGGGTCCCCGGAGTCGTGCCGCAGGCCGTCGAAGAGCTTGGCGAAGTACAGGTCGAAGTCCCGCAGGAAGGCATCGGTGGTGATGCAGTCGGTCAGCGCGATGCCGAGCAGGCCTCGGTACTCGCGGACCCAGCAGTCCAGCGCGGCGATCTGGCTGTCGATCAGGCGCGGGCCCAGTTGCTGGTGGGCCATCAGCCACTCGTGGGCCATGGTGCCGATGGGCTTGATGCCGAACTCGCGGGCCAGGTGCACGTTGCTGGTGCCGACGAAGCGCCCGGGGAAGTCGCGCTTGAGGATGTGCACCATCTCCTCCTGCACCCGGTAGGAGAAGCGCCGGCGGGTGCCGAAGTCGGCCACCTGGAAGCCCTCCAGCTCGCTCGGGCTGGCCTCGCGCTTGAGCCAGTCGAGCTTCTCGTAGAGGCGCTCGCTGGCCTGCTCGATCACCACCTCGCGGTAGCGGTAGCGGTTGCGCACCTCGCTGACGATGGCCAGCAGCGGGATCTCGAAGAGGATCACGTGCAGCCAGGGCCCGCGCAGGCGGATGCACAACTGGCCGTCTTCGACCCCGGCCTGGACGTAGCGCATGTTGAAGCGGAACAGGCTGAGGAAGCGGATGAAGTCCGGCTTGATGAAGGGGATGCGTTCGAGAAAGGCCAACTGGTCAGCGGTGACATTGATCTCGGCCAGGCGCTCGATCTGGTAGCGGATCTCCGCCAGGTAGGGCGTCAGGTCCTCGGCGTTGCGGCAGCGGAACTCCCATTCCACCTCGGCGTTGGGGTAGTTGTGCAGGACCGCCTGCATCATCGTCAGCTTGTAGAAATCGGTGTCCAGCAGGTTCTGCACGATGCGGTCGGAAAACACGCTCTCGGCCATCTTCAGCACTCCCAGGTGGTGCGGTTGAGCAGGGCATCCAGCTCGGCTTCGCCGGCGCTCAGGACGATGCCCGCTGCGTTCATCTCGAGCCGAGCAGTCTCGGCGGTGGCCTCGGCAATGGCACGGCAGGCGGGGAGGTAGACGATAACCTCAAAGCCGGCGCGGCGCAGTTGCAGGGCCGTGGTTTTCACGCAGTAGTCCAGCGCCAGGCCGCCGACCAGCACATGGCTGACCGCGTTCTGCCGGAGGAATTCGATCACCCCGGTGCTGCGGCGTTCCGCCAGGTCGTGGTAGCAGGCGCCGTAGGGGTGCAGGTCGGGCTCCACGCCCTTCCACACGAAGTAGTCGTACTCCAGCGGGCGGGGCAGTTCGTCCAGCAGCTCGAAGCCGGCGGTGCCGGGCACGCAGTGGCTGACCCAGGTGATGTCGGCATTGGCCAGGGGCAGCGGTGCGAGCATCTCCGCGTGGCTGCCCACCACCCAGGGGGCGCTGGGGCTGTGGGCGTCCTTGCTGCCGATGCGCAGGGTGGCGCGGCGGGCCAGCAGGTTCAGGTGCGCCGCGATCTCGTCGCCGCCGGGCACCGGCAGTTCGTCCGGGCAGAGCGGGGTGAAGCCTTTCTGGGCGTCGACATCGAAGCTGGCGATCTTCATGGCTGCGTTCCTTTCTCGGTGACGGCTGGCTACATATTCCATCTCGTGTAATATGTCGTCAAGCGTTTTTCAGGAAGGAGTGGAAAAGTGAGCAGCCATCCGCATTCGAATTCCTCGGCGAGCCTGGCCGCCTACGTCGCCGGCAGCCACCGGGCCAGTGCCGCGCATTTTCGCCTGGCGGTCTACGGCGGCGCCTTCGACCCGCCGCACCCGGGGCACGAGACGGTGGTCCGCCGTGCCCTGGCGGTGGCCGACCGGGTGCTGCTGGTGCCCAGCCACCGCCACGCCCACGGCAAGCGTATGGTGGACTTCGCCCTGCGCTGCGCCTGGCTGGAGCGCCTGGCCCAGCACATCGACCCGCAGCGGGTGCTGTGCGAGCCCATCGAGGCGCGCCTGTCGCCGGGGCAGGGGGCGGTGTACAGCTACGACCTCATGCATGCCCTGGCCGAGGCCCACGGCGTGGCCCCGGAGGCCATGGCGCTGGTGATCGGCGAGGACAACCTCGAACACCTGCCGGGCTTCCACCGGGGGACCGAGTTGCGCCGGGATTTCGGCCTGCTGGTGGCGAAGGAGACGCGCGTGCTGCACAGTTCCGCCATTCGCCTGCACCTGCGGGAAGGACGACCACTGCCGGCCACCTGGTGCCTGCCGGAAGTGGCCGGTGATCTAGCTGTCTATAGGGAGATGCAATGAGTTCCGCACAGGTACTGGCCAGCGTCGACATCGTCGCGCTGCGCCTCGATCCGGCCCAGGGCCTTGACGTGCTGTTGATCCGCCGGGCCCAGGGGCCCTTCGAAGGGGAATGGGCGCTGCCCGGTGTGCTGGTCAACGGCCGCTGTGCCGACGACGACCTCGACGCCGCTGCCAAGCGCGCTCTGGGCGGCAAGGCGCGGGTCGAACCGCAGCATCTGGAACAGGTGGCCACGGTGGGCAACGCCCGGCGCGACCCCCGGGGCTGGTCGCTGTCCACCTTCTACCTGGCGCTTCTGGCGCCGGACACCGAAGTGACCGCCGACGACCTGCGCTTCGCCCCCCTGGAGGGGCTGGCGGGCCTGCCCTTCGACCATGACCAACTGGTGGCCCAGGCCCGCGAGCGGCTGTCGAGCAAGTCGGTCTACACCTCGCTGCCGCTGCACCTGCTGGCGCCGCGCTTCACCGTCACCGAAGCCCTCGGCGCCTTCCAGGCCTGCCTCGGCCAGCCGGTGCAGCACACCACCCTGCGCGGGCGGCTGGAGAAGATGAAGGGGCAGGGCTGGATCGTCGACACCGGCGAGCAGAATCACCCGAAGATGGGCCGCCCGCAGAAGGTGCTGGAGCACCGACCCGGCGCGGGTGGGCTGTTCACCTTCGACCGCAGCGTCTTGTCCTGAGTCCCTGCCTGCGACTCCCTCGGCGAAGCCCGGCCTTCCACCGGGGGAGGGCGCATTGCCTTCCTCACTGCAACGCGATGCATCACACAGGCGATGGCTGCATCCAGAGCGGCCTCCCCTGACGTGTTCGTAATGGCCATTGGAAAGAGCGACTGAAGTCGAAAACAACAGGGCTCATGTTTCACTGGTAAAACGCGAACATGTGTCGGCATGACGTGCGTGTTACCAAATGGAGCACACACGTTATATCGATGTGCGGCGATCACCCAATTGTTTGGGCGCTGAAGAGGCAGGCGTGTTCAGTGATTTTGATAGTTGGATTAAAGGCTTCAGTAATTTTTGCTTTTAATTATATAACTTGTTGTTTTTAAAGGTTTAATACTCGAAACAAGGTGATTTTTCGAGGTGTGGTTTTCTGGCATGTCTCGTGCAAGTTTCATAATCAAAACACTGTTTTATATATGAAACAAAAAGAGACTGAAAAAGATGGAAGCCACTGCCCTCGATATTCATGCCGGTGAACTTTCGCACCATCCGTATCCGCTCGAAACACGGGTTGAAATTGAATTCCGGCGTGTGACCAAACGCTTTGAAGCCAAGGGCGCGTCGGCCTCTACGGTTGCCGTCGCCGACCTAGATTTTCGTATTCGCCAGGGGGAAGTCGTTTCGATCATCGGCCCTTCTGGCTGTGGCAAGAGCACCTTGCTGAACATGGGCTCCGGCCTCTATTTGCCCAGCGAGGGCGAGGTGTGGGTCGGCGGCGAGCGGGTCGAGGGGCCGGTCGGGCATGTGGCGTTCATGTTGCAGAAGGACCTGCTGATGCCCTGGCGCAGCATCCGCCGCAACATCGAGCTGGGCCTGGAGATCGAGGGCTGCCCGGCGGCCGAGCGTCGCGACCGTGCCGAGCAGATGCTGCAGAAGTGTCACCTCGCCGGCTTCGGCGACCACTACCCCTTCCAACTGTCCGGCGGCATGCGCCAGCGCGCCGCCCTGGCCCGCACTTTGGTCACCGACCCCCAGGTGCTGTTCCTCGACGAGCCGTTCTCCGCCCTGGACGCCCAGACCAAGATGATCCTCCAGCAGGACCTGGCGCAGATGCTCTTCGAGCAGCGCAAGACGGCGCTGTTCATCACCCACGACCTGATCGAAGCCATCGCGCTGTCCGACCGCATCCTGGTCATGAGCGCACGCCCCGGCAGCGTCATCGAGGAGATCGATGTGGACCTGCCCCTGCGGGACAACCCGCTGGAGCGCCGCAAGCTGCCGCAGGTCGGTCCCCTCGTCGGGCGCCTGATGGCGCTGCTGAAAGTCGGTGAAGACGCCGAGTTGCACTGACCCGCTTCCGATCCCCCTTCGCAACTGGAGCTGCAGATGTTCAAGCACCTGATCCGCTCGACGTGCGCCTGCGCCGTCGTGGTCGCCAGCCTTTGCGTGCAGGCCGCACCCAAGGCCATCACCTACCTGCTGCCGGCACCGCCCAACTCCCCGGCCTTCGCGCCCTGGATCATCGCCCAGCAGAAGGGCTACTACGCCCAGCAGGGCCTGGAGGTCACCTTCGTCGCCGGCAAGGGCGGGGTGGACGTGGCCAAGCAGATCGGGGCCGGCAACGCCCTGGTGGGGGGCGCCATCGGCGACACGCCGATCATCGTCCGCGCCAACGGCGTGCCGGTGAAGGCCGTCGCGGTGCTGGGGGCCAGCGGAGTGACCATGATCGCCACCCCTGAGGGTGCGGGCATCACCCGCGTCAGGGACCTCAAGGGCAAGACCCTCACGGTGATGTCCTATTCCGACACCACCTACTACGCACTGCTGGCCTCGATGCGCAAGGCCGGGCTGAGCAAGTCCGACGTGGAGGTCCAGGCCGCCGGCCCCTCCGGCGTCTGGCAACTGTTCTCCGCCGGCAAGGCCCAGGGCATGGCCGGCGTGCCGGACTGGGTGGTGAACGCCGAGGAGGCGGGCCTCGTGGTCAGGCTGATGCCCGCGAGCGAAGTCTTCGAGAGCATGGCCCAGGCCATCCTCGCTTCCGACGAGGCCATCGAGAAGCATCCCGAAGTGGTTGCCGGCGTGGTCAAGGCCACCCTCATGGGCATGCGCGACATCATGGCCGACCCCAAGGCCGCTGCCGCCACCTTCGCCGAGGCCGTGCCCGGCTACCGGGGGCGTGAGGCCAGCCTGGAGAAGGTCCTGCGCCTCTATGTCGAGCATGTCTACGCCGGCCAGCAGCCCCTTGGGCGCATCGACCCCCAGCGCCTGGACAGCGTCCGCTCCTTCTACGTCAGCGAAGGCATCGTCAGTCGCGAGACCCCGCTGGATGCGCTCTACACCAACCGCTTCGTCGAGTCCGACGACCCGGCCACCCAGTCCTGAGGTGCCCCCGATGAAGAGCCTGAACACCCCCATGCTTGGCAGTGCCGTGCTGCTGATCCTGTTTCTCGCCGCCTGGCAGTGGGGCCCCGGCCTGCTCGGCATGCCCGAATTCGTCCTGCCCCGGTTGAGCCGGGTGGCAGAGGAGGGGTTGGCCATGTGGCGCCACGCCGGCCTGCTCGAACACAGCGCCGTCACCACCCTGGAGATCATCGTCGGCTTCGGCCTGGGTGCCCTGCTGGGCGTGGCGATCGGCGTCATCCTGGGCCTGTCGCCCACCACCGAAGCCGTGCTCTCGCCCTACATCCTGGCGTTGCAGATCGCACCGAAGGTGGCCTTCGCCCCGCTGTTCGTGATGTGGCTCGGCTACACCGTGTACCCGAAGATCCTCATCGCCGTGCTGATCGTGTTCTTCCCGGTGATGATCAACGTGCTCTCGGCGATCCGCACCGTCGACCCGGACATGATCAACCTGGTCCGCGCCATGAGCGCCAGCCGTTGGCAGATCTTCCGCCTCGTGGAGTTCCCCTCGGCCATGGCCGCGCTGTTCTCCGGCCTGCGCATCGCCTCCACCCTGGCGGTCATCGGCGTCACCGTCGGCGAACTGGTGGGTGGCAACAAGGGCTTGGGCTTCCTGCTGGTGGACGCCGAAGGGCAGGGCAACACCGCCGGCGTCTTCGTCGCCATCGTCATGCTCACCCTGATCGGCGTACTGGCCTACAGCGCGGTGGTCTGGGCCGAGAAGCGGGTCCTGCACTACCTGCCCAAAGCCAACCTGAGCACGGTGTGACCGCCATGAGCCTGACGACCCTGCTGCAAGGCCGCCGCGTGCTGATCACCGGTGGCGCCCGCGGCCTCGGCCTGGCGTTTGCCGAAGCGACGGCCCGCGCCGGCGCCCGGGTGGTGATCGCCGACATCCTCGACGACCGCGTCCGGCAGGCCGCCCATGCGCTGGCCAGCCAGGGCCTGGCCGTGAGCGGCCTGCCCCTGGACCTGGCCGACCCGGCGTGCATCGACCGCTGCGTCGCTGCTGCCGTCGAGCACCTCGGCGGCCTCGACGGGCTGGTCAACAACGCATCCATCACCGACTCGGGCGGCAAGGGCTGCGAAGAGCTGTCCATCGAAACCTTCGACCGCGTGCTGCAGGTGAACGTGCGCGGCACCTGGCTGATGACCCGCGCCTGCCTGCCGGCGCTACGCCAGGGCGGTCGTGGAGCGGTGGTCAACCTGGCTTCCGACACCCCGCTGTGGGGCGCTCCCAACCTGCTGGCGTACACCGCCAGCAAGGGCGCGGTGATCGCCATGACCCGCAGCCTGGCCCGGGAACTGGGTGGCGACGGCATCACCGTCAACGCCATCGCCCCCGGCCTGGTGGAGGTGGAGGCCACCCAGTACGTGCCCGCCGCACGGCACCAGTTGTACCGCGAGCGCCGCGCCATCCAGCGGGGCCAACTGCCCGAGGACGTCTGCGGCGCGGTGCTGTTCGCCCTGTCCGATCTTTCCCGCTTCATCACAGGACAAACCCTGCCGGTCAACGGCGGGTTCGTCATGCCCTGACCAGGAGGACTCCATGACCGATCTCAACCAGAATGCGCCCCGATCCTGGGACCGCCCCCAAGGCGCCAGCTTCGAGCAGTGGTGCAACTCCCGCATCGCGCGCTACGCCACCCGCCGCTACGACTGGGACGCGCTGAAGTTCCAGGCCGACTACGACCCCAAGTTCCGCCGGGCGCAGATGCGCTACATCGGCACCGGGGGCACCGGTGTGGCCAGCGATGCGAACACCATCCCCTCCGAGCACTTCACCTTCTCCACCATGGTGATCCCGGCTGGCCACGAGGGCCCGCCGCACCTGCACATCGACGTCGAGGAAGTCTTCTTCGTCCTGCGCGGCACGCTCAAGGTCGTGCTGGAGAAGGACGGCGAACGCTTCGAGACCATCCTCACCGACCGTGACGTGATCTCCGTGCCCCCGGGCGTGTACCGCGAAGAGATCAACATCGGGGATGAGGACGCCCTGATGTGCGTGATGCTCGGCGCGAAGAAGCCGATCACCCCGACCTACCCGCCGGAGCACCCTCTGGCGAGCATCAAGCGCTGAGGCCCGCCATGGACACGGCGCAGACCCGCATTCCCCCGCCACGCTTGCAGCAGTGCTTCCCGGAGCGCCTGGTGACCGTCACCGACGGTGTCCGGGTGGCCGTCCGCGAATGTGGCCAGGGCCCGGTGGTGGTGCTCCTGCATGGCATCGGTTCCGGTTCGGCGTCCTGGCTGCATTGCGCCCAGCGCCTGGCCGAAGGCCACCGCGTGATCGCCTGGGACGCACCGGGCTACGGCCTGTCCACGGCGCTGCCCGAGGGGCAGCCCAGGGCGCAGCACTACGTCGCCCGGCTGGAGGCGCTGCTGCAGGCCCTGGGTGTCGATCGTTGCGTACTGGTGGGGCATTCCCTGGGAGCGCTGATGGCCACCGCCTATGCCAGCGGAAGCGGTGCCCGGCGTGTTGCCCGCCTGGTGCTGCTCAGCCCGGCACGCGGCTACGGCGCCGAGGCCCTGCGGGAGGCCGGGCAACGGGTGCGCCGGCAGCGCCTGGACAGCCTCGAACGGTTCGGTATCGACGGCCTGGCCCGCGAGCGCAGCCGCCGGTTGCTGGGCCTCACTCCCAGCGAGGGGGCCCTGGCCTGGGTGCGCTGGAACATGGCCCGGCTGAACCCGACCGGTTACCGCCAGGCGGTGGAGCTGCTCTGCGGGGACGACCTGCTGGGCAACGGCCTGCCCGCGATGCCCTGCGAAGTGCATGCCGGTGAGGACGATGCCATCACCCCGCCGGAGGACTGCGCAGCCATCGCCCGGGCCCTGGAGGCGCCGTTCTCACTGATTCCGGGAGCCGGCCATGCCAGCCCCATCGAACAACCCGAGGTGGTTGCCGGCCGCATCGGCCACGCGCTACGCCTCGCCTTTCAAGGAGCCGCACATGGAAAAGCCTGAGGATCAGCACGACAGGTACATCGTGCCCGGCCTGGAGCGTGGCCTGCTGCTGCTGTGCGAGTTCAGCCGCAGGCACCGCACCCTGACCGCGCCCGAGCTGGCGCGCCGGCTGAAACTGCCGCGTTCCACCATCTTCCGCTTGCTGGCCACGCTGGAGGCCATGGGCTTCGTCAAGCGCAACGGCCACGAGTATCGCCTCGGCATGGCGGTACTGCGCCTGGGGTTCGAGTACCTGGCCTCGCTGGAGCTCACCGAACTGGGCCAGCCACTGCTCAACCAGCTCTGCGAAGAGGTCCGCTACCCGTGCAACCTGGTGGTCCGCGACGGTCGTTCCATCGTCTACGTGGCCAAGGTTTCACCCTCCACCCCGCTCTCCAGCACGGTCAGTGTCGGCACCCGCCTGCCGGCCCACGCCACCGTGCTGGGCCGCATCCTGCTGCAGGACCTGGGCCTGGACGAGCTGCGCGAGCTGTACCCGGAAGAGCGCCTGGAGCCTTTCTCGCCCTACACGCCGAGGACGGTGCTGGAACTCTTCGACCTGGTGCAGGCCGACCGCCAGCGCGGCTTCGTCAGGGGCGAGGGGTTCTTCGAATCCACCATCTCCACCGTCGCCGCGCCGGTGCGCGACCACAGCGGCGGCGTGGTGGCCGCCCTGGGCGCCACCATCCCCGCGTCCGCCATCGAACCCAACCGCCTCGACGGCCTGGTGAGCAGCGTGCGCCACCGGGCCGGTGAACTCTCCCACCTGTTGAACTACACCCCGGACGGCCACGACAAGGTGACGCCCCTTTACCGGAGCAGACAGCATGAGCCTGTGTGACCTGTCCCACGCCGTGGCGGTGGTCACCGGCGGTTCCTCCGGCATCGGCCTGGCCACGGTCGAGTTGCTGCTGCAGGCCGGTGCCGCCGTGGCCTTCTGTGGTCGTGACCGCGACCGCTTGCAGAGTGCCGAACGCGCCCTGCGCCGGTCGTTCCCCGAGGCCCGCCTGCTCGCCCGCTGTTGCGACGTACTGGACGCCGGGCAGGTCGCCGCCTTCGCCGAGGCGGTGGAGCAGGCTCTGGGGCGCGCCAGCATCCTGGTGAACAACGCCGGTCAGGGCCGCGTCTCCACCTTCGCCGACACCACCGACGCCGCCTGGACCGAGGAACTGAACCTGAAGTTCTTCTCCATCATCCACCCGGTGCGCGCCTTCCTGCCCCAGCTCCAGGGGCAGCCGGACGCCGCCATCGTCTGCGTCAACTCGCTGCTGGCCAGCCAGCCGGAACCGCACATGGTGGCCACCAGTGCCGCCCGTGCCGGGGTGAAGAACCTGGTGCGTTCCCTGGCCTTCGAGTTCGCCCCCCAGGGCATCCGGGTCAACGGCATCCTCATCGGCCTGGTGGAGTCCGGCCAGTGGCGCCGCCGCTTCGAAGCCCGTGAGGACCGCGACCAGGACTGGGCCCGCTGGAGCGGCGAGCTGGCGCAACGCAAGCAGATTCCCCTCGGGCGCCTGGGCCAGCCGGTCGAGGCGGCCCGCGCCATCGTTTTCCTCGCATCGCCCCTGTCGGCCTACACGACGGGCAGTCACATCGATGTTTCCGGAGGTTTGTCCCGTCATGCGTAACGAAACCCAAGTCACCGTCGGTGCGGCCATCGCCGCGTTCCTTGAACAGTGCGAGGTCAAGGCCGCCTTCGGGGTGATCTCCATCCACAACATGCCGATCCTCGATGCCTTCGCCCAGCGCGGGAACATCCGCTTCGTCATGGCCCGGGGCGAGGCGGGTGCCGCCAACATGGCCGACGCCTATGCCCGCACCACCGGCGGGCTGGGCGTGTGCCTGACCAGCACCGGCACGGCCGCCGGCAACGCCGCCGGTGCCCTGGTCGAGGCGCTGACCGCGGGCACGCCGCTGCTGCACCTCACCGGGCAGATCGAAACCCCCTACCTGGACCATGGCCTGGCCTACATCCACGAGGCGCCGGATCAACTGACCATGCTCAAGGCCATCTCCAAGGCAGCCTTCCGCGTGCGCAGCGTCGACACCGCCCTCAGCACCCTCAAGCAGGCCGTGCAGATGGCACTGACCGCGCCCACCGGCCCGGTGAGCGTGGAGATTCCCATCGACATCCAGGCGGCGCTGATCGACTGGCCGGCCGACCTGTCACCCTTGCCGGTCGCGGTGGCCCAGCCCGCCGAACAGGCCCTGGACGAACTTGCCGCACGTTTCGCTAAAGCCCGGCGGCCGCTGCTCTGGCTCGGCGGCGGTGCCCGTCACGCCGGTGAACAGGTCAAGCGCCTGCTGGCAATGGGTGTGGGGGTGGTCACCAGCACCCAGGGGCGCGGCATCGTCCCGGAGGATGACGAGCGATCCCTCGGCGCCTTCAACCTCAACCCGCCGGTGGAGCAGTTCTACCAGCGCTGCGACGCCCTGCTGGTGGTCGGCTCGCGCCTGCGCGGCAACGAAACCCTGAAATACCAGCTCAAGCTCCCGCGCCCGCTTTACCGCGTCGATGCCGATGCCACGGCGGACGGCCGCGGTTACCCCAGCGACTTCTTCGTCTGCGGCGATGCCGAGCCGGTCCTCAAGGGCCTGGCCGACCGACTGGACGGCCGCCTGACGGTGGACCCGAGCTTCGCCGCCGACCTGGCGGCCGCGCGCAACCAGGCCCGCGCCCAACTGGTGGACGGCCTCGGCCCCTATGCCGCCCTGGTGGAGCAACTGCAAGCGCTGGTGGGGCGCGATTTCAACTGGGTTCGCGACGTCACCGTGTCCAACAGCACCTGGGGCAACCGCCACCTGCGGATCTTCAGCCCCCGCGCCGGCGTTCACGCCCTCGGCGGCGGGATCGGCCAGGGCCTGGCCATGGGCATCGGCGCCGCCGTGGGTGCAGCGCAATCGGGCCGCAAGACCTTCGTGCTGGCGGGCGATGGCGGCTTCATCCTCAACCTCGGTGAGCTGGCCACCGCCGTGCAGGAGCGCGCCGACCTGGTCATCGTGCTGATGAACGACCAGGGCTACGGGGTGATCCGCAACATCCAGGACGCTGCCTACGGTGGCCGCCGCTGCTACGTCGACCTGCACACCCCGGACTACGCCCAGTTGTCCGCAGCCCTTGGCCTGCGCCATGCCAGGGTCAGCGACCTGAAGGACTTCAGCCGCAGCCTGGACGGCGCCCTGGCCAAACCCGGCCCCTTCCTGCTGGAGGTGGACATGCTCTCGGTGGGGCGTTTCAAGACCCAGTTCGCCGGCCCGCCGGTCAATCCGGCCACGGCCGCCAACTGAGGCACAGCCCATGTTGCATATCGCCATGATCGGGTGCGGCGCCATCGGCGTCGGCGTGCTGGAGCTGCTGGAGCACGACCCGCACTTCTGCGTCGATGCGGTGATCGTCCCAGAGGTTTCACAGGGGCGGGTGCGCCAGCGCCTGGCTGGGTTGTCCAGGCCGCCCCGGGTGCTCAGCGAGCTGCCGGCCGATGCACGCCCCGACCTGCTGGTGGAGTGTGCCGGGCACCGGGCCATCGAGGAGCACGTGCTGCCGGCCCTGGCCCGTGGCGTTCCCTGCCTGGTGGTGTCGGTGGGGGCGCTGTCCGAGCCGGGCCTGGTGGAGCGGCTGGAGGCCGCCGCCGAGCACGGGGGCACCCGCATCGAGCTGCTGCCGGGTGCCATCGGCGGCATCGACGCCCTCTCGGCGGCCCGGGTGGGTGGCCTGGAGTCGGTGCGCTACACCGGCCGCAAGCCAGCCTGCGCCTGGCTTGGCACCCCCGGGGAGCAGGTGTGCGACCTGGAGCGCCTGGAAGAGGCGCGGGTGATCTTCGAGGGCAGCGCCCGGGAAGCCGCGCGGCTGTACCCGAAGAACGCCAACGTCGCCGCCACCCTGTCCCTGGCCGGGCTGGGCCTGGACCGCACCCAGGTGCGCCTGATCGCCGATCCCCATGGCGCCGAGAACGTCCACCAGGTGGAGGCCAGCGGTGCGTTCGGCGGCTTGGAGCTGACCCTGCGCGGCAAGCCCCTGGCCGCCAACCCCAGGACCTCGGCGCTCACCGTATTCAGCGTGGTGCGCGCCCTTGGCAACCACGCCCATGTGATTTCGATCTAGGACGACGACCGTGATTGACCTCGACCCGATCCAACCCATTTGCATCGCCGGCCACTGGCGCCATGGCAGTGGTGACCTCTACCACAGCCTCTACCCGGCCACCGGCGAGGCCATCGCCCGGCTCCATGCCGCCAGCCTGGCGGACGTGGAGGAGGCCATCCTCGGTGCCGACCGCGCCTTCCGCGCAAGCGGCTGGGCCCAGCGCAAGCCCCATGAGCGTGCCGCCGTGCTGTACCGAGTCGCCGCGCTGATCCGCGAGCACAGCGAGGCCCTGGCCCAGCTCCAGCGGCTGGACAACGGCAAGCCGATCCAGGAGACCCGCAGCCTGGTGGCCAGTGCGGCGGCCACCTTCCAGTTCTTCGCCGCCGCCTGCGAAACCCTGGAGGACACCCTCACTCCGTCCCGGGGCGACTTCCTCACCCTGAGCGTCCACGAGCCCATGGGGGTGGTGGCCGCTATCACCCCCTGGAACTCGCCCATCGCCTCCGAGGCGCAGAAGCTGGCGCCAGCCCTGGCCGCCGGCAACGCCGTGGTGCTCAAGCCGGCGGAGGTCACCCCGCTGGCGGCCCTGGCGCTGGCGCGCATCTGCGACGACGCCGGCCTGCCGCGTGGGCTGGTCAGCGTGCTGCCCGGCAAGGGCTCGGTGATCGGCGATGCCCTGGTCCGCCACCCCCTGGTCCGGCGTGTGTCCTTCACCGGCGGCACCCGCACCGGCAAGCACATCGCCCGCATCGCCGCCGACAAGATGATGCCGGTGTCCATGGAGCTGGGGGGCAAGTCGCCCACCCTGGTGCTGGCCGATGCCGACCTCGACCACGCCGTGGCCGGGGTGCTCTACGGCATCTTCAGTTCCAGCGGCGAATCCTGCATTGCCGGCTCGCGGCTGTTCGTCGCCCGCCAGCACTACGCGCCCTTCATGGAGCGCCTGGCGGCGGGGGCCGCTGCCCTGCGCGTCGGTGACCCGGCAGACGAGCGCACCCAGATGGGCCCCTTGATCACCGCGCAGCACCGCGAGTCGGTGGAGCGCTACGTGGAGCTGGGCCTGCAAGAGGGCGGGCGCCTGCGCACGGGGGGCCGGCGTCCCCAGGGCGAGGTGTTCGACCGGGGCTACTTCTACACCCCCACGATCATCGAGGGCCTGTCGAATGACGCCCGCCTGTGCCAGGAGGAGGTTTTCGGCCCGGTGCTGGTGGCCATGCCCTTCGACAGCGAGGACGCCTTGCTCGAAGAGGCCAACGCCAGTTGCTACGCCCTCGCCGCCGGCATCTGGACCCGCGATTTCCAGCGGGCCTGGCGGCTCGGTCGGGCACTGCAGGCCGGCACGGTGTGGATCAACACCTACAAGCAGTTCTCCATCGCCACCCCCTTCGGTGGTTGGCGCGACAGCGGCCTGGGCCGGGAAAAGGGCCGCCTGGGCATCCTCCAGTACATGGAGCAGAAGAGCCTCTACTGGGGCCTGAATGAACAGCCGCTGGCGTGGGCCGGCGGCCAGCGATGAGGAGCGCATCATGAGCGTATTGGGAATCGACGAAATCACCTACGGCGTGGAGGACCTGGCCACCAGCGCGCGCTTCTTCGCCGATTGGGGCCTGGAGGAAGTGGCGAGCCGCGAGGACGAAGTCGTCTTCGAGACCCTCAACGGCTGCCGGGTGGTCCTGGCCCATCTGGACAAGCCCGGCCTGCCACCCGCCATCGAGGCCGGCTCCACCCTGCGCGAGGTGGTCTGGGGCGTGGAGAGCGAAGCGGACCTCAAGCGCTACGCCGAGCGCATCGCGGGTGACCCGGGCTTCACCGAAGGCGAGGGGCGCATCGGCTGCACCGACCCCAACGGCCTGGCGATTCGCTTCCAGGTCACCCGCAAGCGCGCTATCCAGGTCCAGTGCGGCCAGTCCAACACCTGGCAGTTCAAGGGCCGGATCAACCAGGCCAGCCCGATCTACGAGCGGGCCCAGCCCATCGAAGTCGGCCACGTGGTGTTCTTCGTCAGGGACGTGAATGCCTGCGAGCGTTTCTACAGCGAGCGCTTCGGCTTCGTCTGCTCCGACCGCTACCCCGACCGGGGCGCCTTCCTGCGCTGCGCGCAGGAGGGTGGCCACCACGACCTGTTCCTGTTGCAACTGCCCCAGCCCCGAGCCGGCCTCAACCACGTGGCCTTCACCGTGCGCGACATCCACGAGGTCTTCGGTGGCGGCATGCACATCGCCCGCTGCGGCTGGGACACCGAGATCGGCCCGGGCCGGCACCCGGTGTCGTCCGCCTACTTCTGGTACTTCAAGAACCCCGCAGGCGCCCTGGTGGAGTACTACGCCGACGAGGACCAGCTCACCGGGCAATGGCAGGCGCGGAGCTTCGAGCCCGGCCCCACGGTGTTCGCCGAATGGGCCATCGCCGGTGGCCTGGACGGCCATACGCGGCGGCAAAGGGACATCGACGCGCCCCAGGGCCGATTTCTCACCGATAAACCCAAGAACTGAAGGTGGACCCCATGAATGCATTGACCATCGGCATCCTCGGCGGTGGCATCGGCGGGTTGGCCGCTGCCATTGCACTGCGCCAGGACGGGCACCAGGTGCGTGTCTATGAGCAGGCGCGCGCTTTCCTGCGGGTTGGCGCGGACATCAACCTGACGCCTAACGCCGTGCGCGCCCTGGATGGCCTGGGGGCGGAGCTGGGGGAGCGCATCCGCCGTCATGCCGCGCGCCCCACCCACCGCATCAGCCGCCAATGGGACAGCGGCGAGGAAACCTCGCGCCTGGACATGGCCGACAGTGCCGAGCACAAGTACGGCGCACCGCAACTGACCATTCACCGGGCCGATCTGCTGGCCGAGCTGGCGGCAGCCTTTCCCTTGGACCAGGTGCAGTTCGCGTCCCGTGCCGAGGCCGTGTGCCTGGTGGACGAGGGGGTCGAAGTCAGTTTCCAGGATGGCCGCAGGGACCGGGTCGATGTGCTGGTAGGCGCCGACGGTATTCACTCTGTGGCACGTCGTGCGTTGTTTGCCGATGAGCATCCGCGCTTCACGGGGGTGGTGGCCTACCGTGCGGTGGTGCCCGTTGAGCGGGTGGCCCATGTGCCGGATATCCAGGCGTTCACCAAGTGGTGGGGCCCGACCCCGGAAAGCCAGATCGTCACCTTCCCGCTGAACCGGGGGCGCGACATCTTCATTTTTGCCACCACTGCCCAGGACAGTTGGTACGAGGAGTCCTGGACCCGTGCCGGTGATGTGGAGGAGTTGCGCAGCCATTACAGGGCCTTCCATCCGGGCGCCCGGTGCTTGCTCGATGCCTGCGACGCCGTGCTCAAGACCGCCCTCTACGAGCGTGACCCGCTGCCGTACTGGTCCCAGGGCGGCATCACCCTGCTGGGGGATGCCTGCCACCCGATGATGCCGTTCATGGCCCAGGGCGCTGGCCAGGCCATCGAGGATGCCGTGCTGCTGGCCCGGCACCTGCGGGGTGCGACCCGATCGACCTGCGCGCGTGCCTTGACGGGGTATCAGGGCTCACGTCTGGCGCGGACCCGCGAAATCCAGATCGCTTCCCGTGGCAACCAGTGGCTGAAGGCCGGCGGCAATGCTGACTGGGTGTACGGCTACGACGCCTGGCAGCAACCCCTGGATCAGGTGGGCGCGGGGACCTCGGCATGAGCGAACCCATGCTGCTTACCGTGCTGCTGCGCCACGACCAGTCGAAGAACCTCGACGCCATCCAGGCCCACATGAAGGCCCATGACTGGTGGGAGCGCTTTCCGGGGGAGGGGGTGGAGATCGTCTCCTGGACGGTTGCCATGGGCCTGGGGCAGATCGTCACCCTGCGCCTGCCGCCGGCCCTGCTGCCGCGCATCAACCTCGAACTGGAGCGCTCCGCCTGGGGCGTCTTTCGTACCGAGTGCTACCCGACCTACGACTTCGTCCCGGTCCGCGAAACCATTCGCGAGCGGGTCCGCAATGGAGGCCAGTGACATGCCAGACCGTTACCTCGAACCCCACCAGGCCCGCCCCCGCGAGCCGAATGCCTTTGAAGACCTGCTCGGCGACTCCATCGAGCGGGCCTACGCCGCCGGCCTGCATGACCTGCCGGGCCTGCTGGGCTACCTCAACCAGGCAGGGCCCACGTGCCCGGGGGGCGGTCCCTGGACCGAGGCTGCCTACATCGCCCTGATGGCCCGCCTGGGCGCCTGAAGATTCCCACCAAGAGGAACGCGATATGAACACCGTGGACCCTGTTGAACAGCTTCTGGCCAACGGCTTGAAGAACCTCTGGTACCCCATCTGCCCGAGCGGTTTTGTGGCGGACAGGCCGGTTTCGCTGCGTCGCCTGGGCTACAAGCTGGCCCTCTGGCGCGACACCGACGGCAGCCTTCATGCCGTGGAAGACCACTGCCCGCACCGGGGTGCGCCGCTGTCTCGCGGGGTGAACCTCGGCGACCGCTTGCAGTGCCCCTACCACGGTGTGGAGGTGCGCTGCGACGGTGTCGCCACCCGGGTGCCCGGCAGCCCTGGTTGCACGCTGGAAGGCAGCCAGGCGACCCGCTGGTTCCATGTCACCGAGGCCGCGGGCGCTGTGTGGCTGTACAACTCGGCGCAGAGCGTCGAACAGGCACCGCCCCTGGTGCTGCCGGAGCAATTGAGCGACCCGGCCTTCTCCCACTTCCTCTGCTACACCGAGTGGCGGGGCGACTACCGGTACGTGCTGGACAACGTCATGGACCCGATGCACGGCACCTACCTGCACAAGCAGTCCCATTCCATGTCCGAGGGGGACAGCCAGGCGAAGTTCATCACCCGTGACACCGAGACCGGCTTCATCTTCGAGAAGGAGGGCCAGCGTGGCGTCAACTTCGACTGGACCGAGTGGGCCGACACCGGTGTGCACTGGATGCGCCTGGAAATCCCCTATCCCAGGACCGGCGGCCCCGGTGGCAACTTCCACATCATCGGCAGCTACACGCCCATCAGCCGCTCGCTGAGTGCCGTGTTCCACTGGCGCTGCCGGCCACTCAGTGGTTGGCAGCGGGATACCTGGCGCTTCCTCTACAAGAACCGCCTGGAGGCCCGTCACTGGGCGGTGCTGGAGCAGGACCGGGAAATGCTCGAGTTCATGGAACCGGATGCCAACCAGCGGGAGAACCTCTACCAGCACGACCTGGGCCTGGTGCGCCTGCGCCGGCACATGAAGAACCTGGCCAAGGCCCAGTTGGAACTGATCGAGGCCAGGTCGCTATGACTCCGGTCCGTCGTATCCGCGCCGATGCGGTTCCCGAGCTGGACAGCGCCACCTGGTCCAACGCCCTGCGGGTGGGTCATGAGCTGGTGATGTCGGGCATGACCGCACACCCGGCCACCCGTCAGGCCGCCGAGCGGGGCGAGCCCCTGGACGCCTATGCCCAGACCCTGGAGGTGCTGGGCAAGGTGAAGGCATTGCTGGAAGCGGCGGGGGGGCATATCGGCAACCTCTACAAGCTCAACGTCTACCTCACCCGTATCGAGGACAAGGATGCGGTCGGGCGTGCGCGGCGTGATTTCTTCGCCGGCCAGGGCTGCTTTCCCGCCTCCACCCTGGTGGCGGTGAGTGGGCTGGTGTTCCCGGAGCTGGTGGTGGAGGTCGACGCCTGGGCGCGCCTGGACATTGACCTGAATCGCTGTGACCAAACCTGGAACGGAGGTGACGCATGACCCAGGACAACCGGCTGGCGGCCTTCGTCCACACGCTGCGCTTTGAGGCGGAGGGCATCATCGGCGTGGAGCTGCGCCCCCGGGGCGATACGGTGTTCGCACCGTTCACCCCCGGTGCCCACATCGACCTGCACCTGGACAACGGCCTGGTGCGCAGCTACTCGCTGTGCAACTCGCCGGAGGACCCTGGCCGCTACGTGCTCGGCATCCTCCGCGACCGCAACAGCCGGGGCGGCTCGGCTCATGTGCACCAGAACCTGCGGGTGGGCATGCCGCTGACCATTTCCCCTCCGCGCAATCACTTCCCATTGCACGAGGACGCCGCACATACGGTGCTGGTGGCCGGCGGCATCGGTATCACGCCCCTCTATTGCATGTTCAACCGGCTGCGTGCCCTGAACCGCTCGGTCGAGCTGCTCTATTGCGCCCGTTCGCGCAGAGAGGCCGCCTTTGTGGAGGCGTTGGCTGCCGTGACCGACGCACCGGTGAGACTGCACTTCGACGATGAGCAGGGCGGCGCCATCGACCTGCAGGCTTTTCTTGCCGAACGTCCCTCGACGGCCCACTTCTACTGCTGCGGCCCGACGCCGATGATCGAGGCCTTCGAAAGCCTGTGCGACACACTTGGCCACGGTAAGGCCCATGTCGAGCGCTTCGCCGCCTCTGCTCATGCCCCGGCGACAGCACAGCGTGGCTATCAGGTGAAACTGGCGCGCTCGGCCAAGGTGATCGATGTGCCCAGCGGGGTGTCCCTGCTGGATGCTCTGTTGAAGTCGGGGGTCGATGTGGCGTGCAGTTGCCGCGAAGGCGTTTGCGGAGCCTGCGAGACCCCTGTGCTGGAGGGCGAGCCGGACCATCGGGACAGCGTGCTGACCCAGGCCGAGAAGATGGCCAACCGGACCATGATGGTCTGCGTCTCGGGCTGCAAGGGCGCCCATCTGGTGCTCGACCTGTAGGTTTTTCAACAGTCCCTTGCTCCCCTTTTTCGGCGCCTCTGGCGCCGTTTCTTTGCCTGGCTGACGGCCCCTTCGTGCGGCGGAGAATCGGGTTTCCGGGGGTTGCATGGCCGGGTGAAAGCGGACGCTCGCCGGCCTGCTCCCGGACCGGCTGAGTTGACGGAGTGCCCCCCCCCGAAAGGTTGCCGTTAGCTGTCACCGCCCATTGTCCGCGCGCGCACTCTGTGCACTTTGGTTACCTCTGCAACGCACGGTTTCACAGGGGGCACAAAGCCCCTTGTTCTACATATAAACAATTGATTCAAAAGGATTTTTTAAAGGGTTTCCGGCTCTTCGGGTGGCACGCTTCATGCTCCTTTTCCCCTGTCGCACAGGACGCAACGTGCGATGCCACCGCCACTTCTCCGAACGCTCGCATCGGCCTTCGCAGGCGCGGAAGGGCGCGGTGAACAACAACCTGCGGGTGAATGAAACTCGCTGCGAATCCAGGGTTCGGCGCTTGCCTTGAACAGTGGAAATACCGCGGCCGGGGACTTCTTTGCCTGCAGAAAACTGCCTTAGCGAACGAGCAGAAAAGGATTCTTGATGAACAGATACCTGATCCCTCTCGGCCTTGTGCTTCTTGCCGGTCCCGCCCTGGCCGCGCCGGCTACCGGCACGCCCCCGGTCGCCCCGGCCAAGCCTTTCCCGCATATCGGCCTGCGCAGCGACGATGGCCGCAGCACCCTGGACATCGGCGGCGCCCTGCGCCTGCACTACCGCGATGAACACTGGAAGACGACGGAGAACAACGGACGCTTCCTCTTCGATACGTTCCGACTCGACGTGCAGGCTACCCACGAGGGCTTCTTCTCCGATCTGGGCTACTGGTTCCAGGACGACGGCAAGCGTGCCATCGACCGTGGTTTCGTCGGCTACCGGATCAATGACACCTCCAGCGTGCAACTGGGGGCGCCCTTCAAACCCTTTGGCCTGGAGCCCTACCCACAGTTCGGCTGGAGCTACCACATCCCTTTTTTCCTCGGCTACGGTTCAAGCGCCGGTGCCGGTGCCAAGTACCTGTACAAGGACGCCGACTGGCTCATCCAGGTGGGGTACTTCCCCCGCATGCTGCCCAGCCACATCCGCTTCTCGCCGGAGGTGGGGCGTTTCGCGGACCTGGATGAGAACGCCATCCCCTCGATTCATCAGCGCCAGGACAACGAGAAGCGTGATCAGGTGAACCTGCGGGTGGCGCGCACACTGGCCGGTGAGGCGTGGAAAGCCGAGCTGGGCGCGTCCCTGGCCACCGCTCGCCTGTACAACGCCACCACCGGCGATGACGGCAGCTACCGCGCCGGCGGTGTACATGCGGTGTTCAACACGGGCCAGTGGACCGTCACCACCCAGGGCATCCGCTACCTGTTCGATCCGCAGAATCCGGCTGGAGTCCGGGATGACGTGATCCTGATGGGGGGCAACGGGTTGACCCCGGCCTACCTGATCGCCACGCGGGCATCGGTGGTGTCGTTCAACGTCGGATACGACGTGCCAACGCCAAACCTGGGCATGCTGAAGACGCTGCGCTTCTACAACGACTACAGCCGCATGCTCAAGGACAGGCGCGACTGGGATGACTCGCAGATGTTCACCGCCGGGGTGCAGTTCATCGCGATGCCGATCATGGGGTGGCTGGACTTCACCTGGGGGCGCAACGCAAACCCATACGGCGGCGCGGAGAGTGGAACCGGCTTCACCAGCGCCACCTCGTCGCGCAGCAATGAGTGGGTCTTCCGCACCAACCTCAACCTGGGCTACTACTTCTGACCTCGCTGCCCGGTCACCTGCCGCCGGCAGGTGACCGGGCGCTGCGTCAGCCGGCGGCCAGCGCGTTGCGGGCCTGGGCGGCGCGGTTGAGCTTGAGGCGGTAGCAGCCGCCCATCACCAGCAGCCACACGGGGATGGCATAGACCGAGACGTTGATGCCGGGGGTCAGCAGCATCACCCCGAGGATGAACGCCACGAAGGCCAGGCACAGCCAGTTGCCGAAGGGCGACCAGAAGGCGCGGAAGGCGGTGCGCAGGCCCTCGCGGTCCTTGTGCTGGCGGAACTTGAGGTGGGCGTAGCTGATCATCGCCCAGTTGATCACCAGGGTGGCCACCACCAGGGACATCAGCAGTTCCAGCGCGTTGTGCGGCAGCACGTAGTTCACCAGCACCGCCAGCCCGGTCACCAGGGCCGACACCACCAGCGCCCGCACCGGCACGCCACGCTTGTCCACACGGGCCAGGGCGCGGGGGGCGTCGCCCTGTTCGGCCAGGCCCACCAGCATGCGGCCGTTGCAGTAGGTGCCGCTGTTGTAGACCGACAGGGCGGCGGTCAGCACCACGAAGTTCAGCAGGTGGGCGGCGGTGTCGCTGCCGATCAGCGCGAAGATCTTCACGAAGGGGCTGCCGCTGTACGGGTCGCCGGCGCTGCTGATGCTGGCCAGCAGGGCGTCCCAGGGGCTGAGTGTGAGCAGCACCACCAGGGCGCCGACGTAGAAGATCAGGATGCGCCAGATCACCTGGTTGATCGCCTTGGGGATCACCTGGGCGGGTTTCTCCGCCTCGGCGGCGGTGAAGCCGAGCATCTCCAGCCCGCCGAACGAGAACATGATGAAGGCCATGGCCATCACCAGCCCGCTGATGCCGTTGGGGAAGAAGCCGCCGTGGGCCCAGAGGTTGGTCACGCTGGCCTGCTCGCCGCCGTTGCCGCTGAACAGCAGCCAGCAGCCGAGGACGATCATGCCGACGATGGCCACCACCTTGATCATGGCGAACCAGAACTCGGCCTCGCCGAACAGCTTCACGTTGGCCAGGTTGATGGCGTTGACCAGCACGAAGAAGGCTGCGGCCGTGGCCCAGGTGGGCACGTCGGGCCACCAGAAGTGGATGTACTTGCCCACCGCCGTGAGTTCGGACATGCCCACCAGGATGTACAGCACCCAGCAGTTCCAGCCCGAGAGGAAACCGGCGAAGCCGCCCCAGTATTTGTGCGCGAAGTGGCTGAAGGAGCCGGCGACCGGCTCGTCGACGATCATTTCGCCGAGCTGGCGCATGATCAGGAAGGCGATGAAACCGCAGATGGCGTAGCCGAGGATCATCGACGGCCCGGCGGACTTGAGCACCCCGGCGGAGCCGAGGAACAGGCCGGTGCCGATGGCGCCACCGAGGGCGATGAGCTGGATGTGGCGGTTCTTCAGGCCGCGCTTGAGCGAACCGGTGTGTTGCGCGTCGTGCATGGCGTCACCTTTTCTTGTTGTCGTGACGGAAATCGAACCCGCTGCGCTTGTGGCGCGGCGGCGTGGGCAAGGCGGTTGACCTTTAGTGGCCGTGCAGCAGCACGTCCCCGAGTGGGGGCCGCGATTGTACAGGCGCAGGTGGAAGGATGCGCGTCGGCACCACCGGGTCACAGGCGGGCAGGACGAGGGCGGGGAGGCGCACGCGGGCGCCGGGCAGCAAGGCTGGGGTCACGGTGACCTCCGGTTGTTGTTCTTGTCGGTCGAGCGCGGCCATCTGACCCGCCGCACCGGCGCGAAACAAGGCACAGTCGCGCGCCGGAACTGTGCTGGCCGCTGGTGGCCGCGGCAGCTTTTCCTGACAGCAGCGCACCGCGCCCCGGCAATGCCGGGCGCGGGCGTAACGTTTGCTTGACAGGCTGGTGCGTCAGCGTGACGCAGGGGGCGGCTCAGTGCTGCAGGTGGCCGTAGAGGCGGGCGTAGAGGCCGCCGTGGTCGATCAGGCGCTGGTGGTCGCCGTCCTCGGCGATGCGTCCGCCGTCGAACACCAGCACCCGGTCGGCCTGCTTCACCGCCGACAGGCGATGGGCGATGACCAGGGTGGTGCGGCCGGCGAGGAAGCGCGCCAGGGCCTGGTGCAGGGCGTACTCGGTGGCCGCATCCAGGGCCGAGGTGGCCTCGTCGAGGATCACCACCTTCGGATCGGCCAGCACCATCCGGGCGATGGCCAGGCGCTGGCGCTGGCCGCCGGACAGGCGCACGCCGGAGCGCCCGACGATGCTGTCCAGGCCCTTGGGCAGGGCGCGGATGGTCTCGGCCAACTGGGCGATCTCCAGGGCCTGCCAGCAGGCCTCGTCGCTGCGCTCGCGGCCCATGGTCAGGTTGGCGCGCACGCTGTCGTTGAACAGCGCCGGGTGCTGCAGCACCACCGCGACGTGCTCGCGCACCCGCTCCAGGCCGATCTCTTCCAGGCTGGCACCACCGAAGCGGATGCTGCCGGCCTGGGGCGTGTAGAGGCCCAGCAGCAGTTGCACCAGGGTGCTCTTGCCACCGCCGCTGGCGCCGACGATGGCGACCTTCTCGCCGGGGGCGATGGTCAGGTCGAGGCCGTCCAGCACCGGCTCCTCGCCATAGGCGAAGCGCAGGCCGCGCACCTCGACGCCCACGGTGCGGTGCTCGGCGAAGGGGTCGATGCGCGGCGGGTGCTGTGGCTCGTCGGCCCGTGCCAGCAGCTCGTTGAGGCGGCTCAGTGCGCCGCCGGCGGCGTAGAAGGCGTACTGCAGGCCGAGCAGTTGTTCCACCGGGCCGATCATGAACCAGAGGTAGCTGAACACCGCCAGCATCTGGCCGATGGACAGGTCGGAAAACAGCACGGTGAGCATCGCCGCGCCACGGAACACGTCGATGCCGAACTGGAACAGCAGGCCGCTGGTGCGCCCGGCGGCGTCGCTCTTCCATTGCGAGGCCACGGCGTAGTCGCGCACCTCCCGCGCCCGTTCGCCGAGGCGGCCGAGGAAGAAGCCCTGGCGGTTGCCGGCGCGGATCTCCTGGATGGCCTCCAGGGTCTCGGTCAGGGCCTGGGTGAAGCGGGCGGTACTGTCGTTTTCCAGCTTCTTCAGGTGCTTCACGCGCTTGCCCAGCTGCACCGTGGCGTAGATCACCAGCGGGTTGAACAGCAGGATCAGCAGCGCCAGCTTCCAGTGCATCCACATCAGGATGCCGGCGGTGCCCACCAGGCTGAGCATGGCCACCAGGAAGCGGCTGAGGGTCTCGCCGATGAATTTGTCCAGGGTGTCCAGGTCGGTCACCAGGTGGGCCGAGACGGTGCCGCCGCCGAGGCTTTCGTACTCGCCGAGGGAGATGCGCTTGAGGCGTTCGATCAGCCGTACCCGCAGGCGGTACACCACATCCTTGGAGAGGCGGGCGAACAGGCGGGCCTGCAGCACGTTGAACACCAGGGCGAAGCTGCGCAGCACCAGGGTGACGGCCAGCATCAGGCCGATGTAGCCGGCCGGCCCCTGCCAGGCATCGGGCAGGAAGCCGTCCATGAAGCGCAGGGCGGCGTCGCCCTTGCCCAGCAGCACTTCGTCCACCAGCAGCGGCAGCAGCAGCGGGATCGGCACGGCGCAGAGCGCGGCGAGGATGGCCACGCCGTTGGCCAGCCAGAGGGCCTTGCGGTGGCGCAGGGCGAGGCGGCGGATCTCCGCCCAGCTCAGCCGATCAACCATGGGCGATGCGCTCCAGCCAGCGGCCCAGCAGCGGTTGCAGGTCACTCAGCGGCTGGTAGCCGTTGGTCAGCAGGGCCAGTTGGCCATCGCGCTCGGCCAGCAGGGTGGGGAAGCCGGCGATGCCCAGGTCCTGCACCCAGGTGAAGTCCTCGGCAGTGGCCTGGCGGGTGGCCGGGTCATCGAAGGCTTCGGCGAATTCGATGCGCGGGATGCCGGCGGCTTCGGCCAGGGCCACCAGTTGCTGGGCTTGGGTCACGTCCTGGCCTTGTGCATAGAAGGCGTGCTGGATGCTGCGGGCCAGGGCCCAGGTGGCGTCCTCGTCGAGCCCGCGTGCGGCCACCAGGGCCCGGCACGCCGGTTCGGTGTCGTAGACGAAGCCGTCGGGCAGCGCGCCGTCGAAGCGGAACGGCTGACCGGTGGCCTGCTCGACCGCGTGCCAGTGTTCGAGGATGTAGCGCCGCGTGGTCGGGTCCAGCGCCGCGCCCTGGCCGGTGCGCAGGCCGCCGACCACCAGGCGCAGCGGCACGCCGGCGTCACGTGCCTGCTCGATCAGCGCTCCGGCCACCGGGGCAAAGCCCCAGCACCAGGAGCACATGGGGTCCATCACGTAGAGCAGGCGTGCAGTGGCCATGGCGATCCCTCGTTGTCGGTCAGTGGTTCGGATTCTGCCGCGGGTCGCGGCCGATGGGGTGGGGCTGGTTGCGCTGCTTGGCCAGCTCGATCTGCTTCTGCCGTTCGCGGGCGCTGGCGCGGGTCTTCTCCGAGAGGCTGTCCCAGCAGTGCGGGCAACTGATGCCGGGGGCGTAGTGCGGGGACTGGCGGTCTTCCACGGAGATGGGGTTGCGGCAGGCGTGGCACTGGTCGTAGTCGCCTTCGCTGAGGTCGTGGCGCACGGTCACGCGGTTGTCGAAGACGAAGCAGTCGCCGCGCCACAGGCTCTGCTCCTGGGGCACGTCCTCCAGGTACTTGAGGATGCCGCCCTTGAGGTGGAAGACCTCTTCGAAGCCCTGGTTGAGCATGTAGCTGGAGGCCTTCTCGCAACGGATGCCGCCGGTGCAGAACATCGCCACCTTCTTGTGCACCGCGGGGTCGTAGTGGGCCTTGATGTATTCCGGGAACTCGCGGAAGGACTTGGTCTTCGGGTCCACCGCGCCTTCGAAGGTGCCGATGGCCACTTCGTAGTCGTTGCGGGTGTCGATCAGCAGCACCTCGGGGTCGCTGATCAGGGCGTTCCAGTCCTGCGGCTCGACGTAGGTGCCCACCTGCTGGTTCGGGTCCACGCCCGGCACGCCGAGGGTGACGATCTCTTTCTTCAGCTTGACCTTGGTGCGGTAGAAGGGCTGCTCGTCGCAGTAGGACTCCTTGTGGTCCAGGTCGACGAAGCGCGGGTCGACCTTGAGCCAGGCCAGCAGGGCGTCGATACCCTCGCGGGTGCCGGACACGGTGCCGTTGATGCCTTCCTCGGCGAGCAGCAGGGTGCCCTTGATACCGTGCTCGGTCATGGTCTTGAGCAGGGGCTCGCGCAGGGCGACGTAGTCTTTCAGGGATACGAACTTGTAGAGCGCCGCGACAACGATGCGGGACATGAAAACCTCCAGTGGTCGCCCACGCAAAGGGCGGACCGGGTGACAGAAACGACAGCGCCGGCTGGGCCGGCGCTGGGGGCGGAGTCTATCAAAAACCGCCGGGTCACGGATGTGGGGGAATGTCTCAGTCGTCGGGTGGGGCTTGTTGCCTGCATGTACGGAAGAAGGGTGAAGCCAAGCTGTAGCGCCCCAGCAAGATATCCCCAAAAAAAGCAGGCGCCACGAGGGCGCCGCAGGGAGCAATGAACAATGCCCTTGTTCTGACCCCCTTGGGGCCGACACGTTCAGTCGTTGGCCCGGATCGGTGGTTTCAGGCCGCCGGCACGGGCCAGACGCCCCCGTCGCCGCAGAGGTAGAGGCGGGTGCCTGGGGTGGCCGGTTGTTCCAGCCCGCCGGTGAATTCGCCGAAGGCCGGTAGCAGGCTGACGCGGTGGCCGAGGGCGAAGCAGGGCAGGCGCAGGCTCTGCCGGCCGGGGCCGCGCAGGCGGTGGCAGGGGTGCAGGTGGCCGGCCAGGACGTGGCGCTCGGGGTGGGGGTCGGGTTCGTGGCGCAGGGCGAAGGGGCCGAGCAGCAGTTCGGCTTCGTGCAGGTCGATGCCGAGGCTGGCGGGCGGGTCGCCGGCGTGGCGGTCGTGGTTGCCGCGCACCAGGTCGACGTGCAGCGCGGGATGCCGTTCGCGCCAGTCGGCCAGGGCCTGCCAGAGGCCGTCGTGGCGCCCGTGGCGGGCGTGCAGGAAGTCGCCGAGGAAGACCAGGCGCCGGGTGTCGTGGCGGTGCAGCAGGCGGTCCAGCCGCGCCAGGTTGGCGGCGGTGGTGCCGGCGGGGACCGGTTGGCCGAGGCGGCGGAAGCTGGCGGCCTTGCCGAAGTGGATGTCGGCGATCAGCAGGCAGTGCTGGTCCGGCCAGTAGAGGGCGCGGTCCCCCAGCAGGCGCAGGCGGGTGCCGGCCAGGTCCACGTCGAGGTGGGTGTTCACAGGCGGCGCCTCCGTCTGGGCGGGGCGTCGGCGGCTTTTTCCAGTTGCGCCACCATGCGGGCGATGCGGTCGGCAAGTTTCTCGGTGCTCAGGCCCTCGCGCAGGCGCTCCACCAGCAGGGGGAAGGCCAGCGGGGTGGCGCGTTCGACGTCCTTCACCACCAGGCGCCGCTGGCGCAGGCGGGCGAGGGCGTCGGCCAGGCGTGGCAGGTCCAGCTCCTGGCGCAGGGCTTCGTCGCGGGCCTGGTGCAGCAGGCGGTTGTCCGGGTCGTACTGGCGGAACACGTCGAAGAACAGGCTGCTGGAGGCCTGCAACTGGCGGGTGCTTTTGTGCGCCCCCGGCGGGCCGCTGTGGAGCAGGCCGGCGATCTGGGCGATCTCGCGGAAGCGGCGGCGGGCCAGTTCGCTGGCGTTGAGGCTGTCCAGCAGTTCAGCGAGCAGGTCGCCGTCCTCCAGCAGGGCGGGCAGGCGGGCGTCGTCCCAGTCGGGGGCTTCGGCGGCCAGCAGTTCCAGACCGTAGTCGTTGACGGCGATGGAGAAGGTGCCGGGGCGCTGGCGGGCCAGTCGCCAGGCCAGGAGGCTGGCGAGGCCCAGGTGCACGTGGCGGCCGGCGAAGGGGTAGAGGAACAGGTGCCAGCCCTCCCGCGAGTGCAGGCGCTCCACCAGCAGGCTGTCGTCCTCGGGCAGGGCGGACCAGGCGGCCTGCAAGCTCAGCAACGGGCGCACGAGCTGCAGCTCGGGGCTGTCGTAGCGGCCCTGGGCGGCCTCGCCGAGCTGGTGCACCAGGGCGGCGGCCAGTTCGCTGGAAAGTGGCATGCGCCCGCCGTTCCAGCGCGGGATGGCAGCCTTGCGGGCACTGGAGCGGCGTACGTAGGCGGTCATGCCTTCCACCCGCACCAGTTCCAGGTGGCGGCCGGCGAAGAGGAATACCTCGCCGGGGCGCAGGCGGGCGATGAAGCTTTCTTCGATGCTGCCGAGGTGGCCGGCGGCGCCGCCCTTGCCCCAGAAGCGCACCTGCAGGCTGGCGTCGCCGACGATGGTGCCGACGCTCTGCCGGTGGCGCCGGGCCAGGGCGCGGTTGGGTACGCGCCAGAGGCCCTGCTCGTCGGGCTCCACCCGCTGGTAGTCGGGGTAGGTGCTGAGGGCGCTGCCACCGTGGCGGACGAAGGCCAGGCACCAGGCCCAGTCGGCGTCGTCGAGGTGGCGGTAGGCCCAGGCGCCGCGCACTTCCGTCAGCAGTGCGTCGGGCTGGAAGCCGCCCCCCAGGGCCATGCTGACCAGATGCTGCACCAGCACGTCGAGGGGCTTTTCCGGGCTCTGCCGGGCTTCGATGCGGCGCTCGGCGACGGCCTGGCGGGCGGCGACGGCCTCCACCAGTTCGAGGCTGTGGGTGGGCACCAGGGTGACCCGCGAGGTGCGGCCGGGGGCGTGCCCGGAGCGGCCGGCGCGCTGCATGAGGCGGGCGATGCCCTTGGCGGTGCCAATCTGCAGGACCCGTTCGACGGGCAGGAAGTCCACCCCCAAATCGAGGCTGGAGGTGCAGACCACGGCCTTGAACCGGCCGTGCTTGAGGGCGTCCTCGACCCATTCGCGCACCTCGCGGGACAGCGAGGCATGGTGCAGGGCGATCAGCCCGGCCCAGTCGGGCCGCGCCTCCAGCAGGGCCTGGTACCAGAGTTCGGCCTGGGAGCGGGTGTTGGTGAACACCAGGCTGCTGGGGCTGGCCTCCAGTTCGGCGACCACCTTGGGCAGCATGCGCAGGCCCATGTGGCCGGCCCAGGGGAAGCGCTCGACGCTGTCGGGGAGCAGGGTGTCCACTGCCAGTGCCTTGTCCTGGCGGCCTTCCAGCAGCAGCCCCTGGCCGTCGGGTACCAGCACCTCCAGGGCGTGGTCGAGGTTGCCGAGGGTGGCGGAGAGGCCCCAGGTCACCAGTTGCGGGTGCCAGCGGCGCAGGCGTGCGAGGGCCAGTTGCAGTTGCACGCCGCGCTTGCTGCCGAGCAGTTCGTGCCATTCGTCCACCACCACCATCTGCAGGTGGGCGAAGGCCTCGGCGGCGTCGGCGCGGGTCAGCAGCAGGGTGAGGCTTTCCGGGGTGGTGACCAGGGCGCTGGGCAGGCGCCGGGCCTGGCGGGCGCGCTCGCTGCTGCCGGTGTCGCCGGTGCGCAGGCCGAGGCTCCAGGGCAGGCCGAGGGCGTCCAGGGGCGCCTGCAGGGCGCGGGCGGTGTCGGCGGCCAGGGCGCGCATGGGGGTGATCCACAGCACCGAGAGGGGCAGCGGCTTGGCGGGGCTGGCGGTGCCGGGGGCGATGGCGTCGAGGGCGGCGAACCAGGCGGCGTAGGTCTTGCCGGAGCCGGTGGTGGCGTGGAGCAGGCCGGAGCGGCGCTGGCGGGCGGCGTCCCAGAGCTGGCGCTGGAAGGGGAAGGGCGTCCAGCCCTGGGCGTTGAACCAGGCGTCGGAGGGTCGGCTCATGCATCGTCCTCTGTCGGGGCGTTGCCCAGCAGGGCGTGCAGGCTGGCCAGGGTGTCGGCGTCCTCCACGGGTTTGTCGCGGCGCCAGCGCAGCATGCGCGGGAAGCGCACGGCGACGCCGCTCTTGTGCCGGCGCGAGCGGGCGATGCCTTCGAAGCCCAGCTCGAACACCAGGCTGGGGGTGACGCTGCGCACCGGGCCGAACTTCTCCACGGTGGTGCGGCGGATGATGGCGTCCACCTGGCGCATCTCCTCGTCGGTGAGCCCGGAGTAGGCCTTGGCGAAGGGCACCAGGCTGCGCGGGGCGTCGCCTTCGCCCTCGGCCCAGACGGCGAAGGTGAAGTCGGTGTAGAGGCTGGCGCGGCGGCCGTGCCCGCGCTGGGCATAGATGAGCACGGCGTCGACGCTGTAGGGGTCGAGCTTCCATTTCCACCAGGTGCCGTCCTCGCGGGTGCGGCCGACGCCGTAGCGGGCGTCGCGGGCCTTGAGCATGAGGCCTTCCACGCCCTGTTCGCGGGCGCGCTGGCGTTCAGCGGCCAGGACCTCCCAGGTGGCGCCGGTGACTTCCGGGGACAGCTCCAGCAGCGGGGTGTCGAGCCCCGCCAGCAGTTGTTCGAGCTGGGCGCGGCGGGCCTGTTGCGGGCGGCTGCGCCAGTCTTCGCCCTGCCATTCCAGCAGGTCGTAGGCCAGCACCCGCACGGGGGCGTCCTCCAGCACCTGGCGGGTCAGGCGCTTGCGGCCGATGCGCTGTTGCAGCAGGGCGAAGGGCTGGGCGCGGCCGTCCTTCCAGACCAGCAGTTCGCCGTCGATCACGCAGCCGTCGGGCAACTGCCGGCAGAGGGCGTGCAGCTCGGGGAAGCGCTCGGTGACCAGCTCTTCGCCCCGGGACCAGATCCACAGTTGGCCGTCGCGGCGTACCAGTTGCGCGCGGATGCCGTCCCACTTCCATTCCGCCAGCCAGTCGCTGGGCGGGCCGAGGCGTTCGTCGAAGGCTTCGGGCTCCAGTTGCAGGGGGTGGGCGAGGAAGAAGGGGTAGGGCTGGCCGCCGCGTTCGCGGTGCTCGTCGGGGCTTTCGGCGGCGATCAGCCGGCGGTAGCCGTCGGCGCTGGGGACGCGGCTGATGTCGGTGTAGCCGACCATGCGCTGGGCGATGCGCTTGGGGTCCAGGCCGCTGAGGCTGGCCAGGGCGCGGGTCACCAGCAGGCGCGAGACGCCGACGCGGAAGGCGCCGGTGATGAGTTTGTTGAACACCAGCAGGCCGTCGCGATCGAGCCGCGCCCAGAGCCGCGACAGGCGTTCGGTGAGTTCGGCCGGCGGCAGGCCGCGCAGGGGCAGCAGGTGCTCTTCCAGCCAGTGGGCGAGGCCCTCCTGGCTGTCGCTGGCGGCGGGGGGCAGCAGCAGGGCGATGGTTTCGGCGAGGTCGCCGACGCTCTGGTAGCTCTCTTCGAAGAGCCATTCGGGCAGGCCGGTGACGGCCAGGGTGCTGGCCTTGAGCTGGCGCACCGGCACCAGTTGGCGCGGTTTGCCGCCGCTGAGGAAGTACACGGCCCAGGCGGCGTCTTCGGCGCTGGCCTGGCGGAAGTAGTCCTCCAGGGCGGCGAGCTTGGCGTTGCTGGAGGTGCTGGCGTCGAGGCGCACGTAGAGGTCGGCGAAGGCCTTCATGCGGGGGCCTCCGGGGTGGCGTCGGCGCTGTCGGGGGTGTCGTCCTCGTCGCCGTATTCGGTGCTGAAACCCTGGGCGTCGAGGCCCTGTTCGCGCAGGTAGCGCACCAGCACGGGCACCGAGCCATGGGTGACGAAGACCCGCTCCGCGCCGCTCTGCTGCACGGCCCAGAGCAGGCCGGGCCAGTCGGCGTGGTCGGAGAGCACGAAGCCGCGGTCCACGCCCCGGCGGCGACGGGCGCCGCGCAGGAGCATCCAGCCGCTGGCGAAGGCGTCGCTGTAGTCGCCGAAGCGGCGCATCCAGGTGCTGCCGCCGGCAGAGGGTGGGGCGATGACCAGGGCTTCGCGCAGCAGCGGGTCGTTGCGCTTGAGTTCGCCGGCGTAGCGGGTGGCGGCCAGGCGCACGCCGGCTTCGCGGTAGACGCGGTTGAGGGGCTCCACGGCGCCGTGGACGAGGATCGGGCCCGGTTCGTCCGCCAGGCCGTGGAGCAACCGCTGAGCCTTGCCGAAGGCGTAGCTGAACAGCACGCTGGCGCGCCCGGCGGCACGGTTGGCCTGCCACCACTGGCGCACCTGGTCCATGACCTGGGCCTGGGGCTGCCAGCGGTAGATGGGCAGGCCGAAGGTGGATTCGGTGATGAAGCAGTGGCAACGCACCGGCTCGAAGGGAGCGCAGGTGCCGTCGGCTTCGGTCTTGTAGTCACCGGAGGCGACCCAGACCTGGCACTGGTGTTCCAGGCGCACCTGGGAGGAACCGAGCACGTGGCCGGCGGGGTGCAGGCTGATGCGCACGCCGTTGTGCAGCAGGGCTTCGCCGTAGTCCAGGGTCTGCAGGGGCACGTCGCCGAGGCGGGCGCGCAACACGCCGGCACCGGGGGTGGCGGTGAGGTAGTGGCCGTTGCCGCTGCGGGCGTGGTCGCCGTGACCGTGGGTGATGACGGCGCGGGCGACGGGTTTCCAGGGATCGATGTAGAAATCGCCGGGCGGGCAGTAGAGGCCCTCCGGCCGGGCGACGACCAGGTCCATGGGATGCCTTGCTGTGGGTTCGTGGTTGCTGACCCGGCAGCGCGCTGGTTGGTTCGCCCTCAACGCGATGGACGTCGCAGTTGGACGCGGCATTCGTCGCCGGAGGTGGCCTGGAGCGCGGCTGGTGCGTCAAGATCGTGAACGGCCAGAAGGCCGGTTTCAAGGAGGATGTCCGATGGAGGCTCTCAAAGCCTATTTCCAGCGCCATGGCCACGCCCCGTTCCGGGTCGGGGAAGGGCGTATCAGTGGTTACCTGTCTGCGGCACTGGGCCTGTTGAGCCTCTGCGCGGTGCTGTGTTTCCTGTTTCCCGAGTGGCTGACCTTTGCGGAGTTCCGCAAGGTCTACAGCGAGCAGTTCGCTCGCACGGTGCTGTTGGTGGGCCTGGTGCTGTCGTTCAGCCTGGGCACGCTGAACATCCTGCTTAACCGGCGCAAGCGCCTGGGCTTCACCGGCATCGCGGCCTCGGGGCTGGCGGTGTTCTTGGGGGGCACCAACATCCAGTTCGAGACCATCGGCCAGACGCCCTATTCCCTGGGGCTGGACTGGTTCGTGCTGGCGCTGCTGGTGTCGGCCATCGTCTTCATCCCGCTGGAAAAGCTGTACGCGAAGGACCCGGAGCAGAATATCCTGCGGCCGCACTGGCGCACGGACCTGGCGTACTTCTTCGTCAGCCACATGCTGGTGCAGTTCATCCTGATCTTCGTCACCGCGTCCTCCACGCTGCTGGGGGGCTGGGCGGTCTCGGCGACCTTCCAGGCCGGCGTGCAGTCCATGCCGGTCTGGCTGCAGTTCATCCTCGCGGTGCTGGTGGCGGACCTCGGCCAGTACTGGCTGCACCGCCTGTACCACGTGGTGCCCTGGCTGTGGCGCTTCCATGCGGTGCACCACTCGAGCACGGCGATGGACTGGCTGGCGGGCTCGCGCATCCACTTCGTGGAGATCCTGCTGACCCGTACCGGGGTGCTGGTGCCGCTGATGCTGATGGGCTTCTCGCCCCAGGCGATGAACGCCTACGTGATCCTGGTGGGGGTGCAGGCGGTGCTGGCCCACGCCAACGTGCGCATCGATGGCGGTTGGCTGAACTACCTGCTGGTGCTACCGCGCTACCACCACTGGCACCACGCCCGGCACCCGGACTACATCTACAAGAACTATGCGATCCACCTGCCGATCGTCGACATGGTATTCGGCACCTTCAAGCTGCCGCCGAAGGAGTGGCCGACCCGCTACGGGGTGTTCGGCAAGCCGCTGCCGGACGGCATCCTGCGCCAGCACCTGTATCCCTTCCTGAAGCCGGAGCCCAAGGCGCCGGTGAAGCCCAAGGCGTCCTGAACCCGGGCGGCCCCTGTGCAATGCAGGGGTCGCTTTCCCTGGCTTTTCCCTTCTTGCCGATTTCCCGGGCTGAAGCCCGGGCTACGTCCGTGCATTTTTCCGCAGGTTGGCGCTGAGGCTTTTCACGGGCAAAAGAAAGGGCGCCGGTGAGGGCGCCCTGAAGATGTGATCTATGGAGTAAGTCCGTTTACATAGACAGCCACCACGCGGGGAGTTCCGCGTGGGGGGATCATTTCTGCGGGGTGAGCATCAGCCGCTTGGTGCCGTAGACGCCGTCGAGGTTCTGCGACTGGAACGGGAAGCTCAGGTAGCGGGCCTTGAGCCAGGCGTCGATGCCGTCGGCGTAGTGCGGGCTGGCGGGGTTGCCGGACTGGCCGGAGCTGTTGAGGCCGATCATGGGTTCCGGCTGGCCGAAGTCGACGATGATGCGCATGGCCGGGATCAGCCAGGTGTCGAAGTCGTTGCCCCAGTTGTAGCCGGAGACGTTGAGGGTGTTCATGTCGCCGCCGGCGGGGTAGGGGCCGCGGTCCAGGTAACCCTTGATGGCGTTGATGCCGGTGCGCTGGCTGGCGCTCATGTAGGGCGCGAGGCGGGTGGTGTCGGTGGCCCAGGTGTAGGTGTGCAGTTTGCCCCACTGCCAGTTGCGGCGGTCGGCGCCGAGCTTGCCTTCGGCGAAGCTGACGGCGGCGGCGAGGCTGCGGGCGAGGATGGCGGGCTTGTCTTCCTTCTGCGGGGTGCGCACGTCGTCCCAGAAGGGGCTGTCGGCGCGGCCCAGGAGGTGGTCGGCCTGGGCGGAGTAGGAGAGGTTGGCGGTCTCCACCAGGGCCTGCCAGGCGGGGCTGGTGTCCGGGCCCAGTTCGTCGAGGAAGATCTGCCGCGCACTCTCGTGGAGGAAGGCTTCGTAGTAGATGGCGTCGGCCGAGGTGGGGGCGAGGTTGCCGTCGAAGGCCAGCAGGCGGCTCAGGGCTTCGCGGGCACGGTCACGCTCGGCGGCGGGTAGGGCGTCGATGGCCTGTTTGAGCGGCTGGGCCATGGCCGGGTCTTCGAACATGGCCTTGAGCTTGGTGGCGAAGGGGGTGGTCTGGTCGTACTGCATGGCGATCATGCTGCGGGTGTCGTGCTTGCCGCTGCCGGCCAGTTGGGCGATGCGCTCGGCTCGCTCGGGGTAGAACCAGGAGTTGGACAGTTGCACGCCATAGCCGCCCTGGACGGTGCGCTGGTTGGCGGTGCCGAGCCAGCCCTGGGGCGGGTCCTGGTCGTAGGGGTGGAGCATGGGGTCGGCGTAGCCGTCCCAGTCGTAGCGGCTGTCCCAGCCGGGAGAGGGCATCAGGCCCCGGCCTTCGCGGCGGTTCGGGTAGCGGCCGGTGACCTGCCAGGCAATGTGCTGGGCGTCGGCGGTGAGCAGGTTGAGGCCGATGGCACGGATGGCGCGGGTGGCTTCGGCGGCCTGTTCCACGGACTGGGCGCGGGACAGGTCGAAGAAGGCGTCGAGGGTGGTGTCCTGCTCGAACTGGACGGTCTTCAGGGCGATGCCCAGGCCGCTCTTCAGCTCCACCGGCTGCAGCGGGTGCTTGCGTTGGCCGAGTACGGAGTTCAGTAGCGGGCCGTGGCGGGTTTCAAAGATGGTTTCGCGGATCGGGCGCTCGCCCTTGATGAAGAAGGTCTCATTGCGCTCGATGGCCGGCTGCCACTTGCCGTCGGCCAGGTAGTAGAGGCGGTTGCCTTCGCGCTTGACCTTCTCCAGGTAGAGGTCCTGGTTGTCGGCCATGACCATGGTCATGCCCCAGGCGAGCTTGCCGTTGAAGCCGGCGACGATGGCCGGGACACCCGCCACCGAGACGCCGGCGGCCTGGAATCTCGGCGAGCGGATCTGCATGAAGTTCCAGATGGAGGGCATGGACAGCGGCAGGTGGGTGTCGTTGGCGAGGATGCTCTTGCCGTTGCGCGCGCGCTGCGGGGCGATGGCCCAGTTGTTGGAGGCGGCGACGCCGAGCATGCCGAGGCCGGCCACCTGGGCGGCGGCCTGGTCGATGCTTGCCAGGCCGGGGATCTGCCCGCCGAGGTTGAGGCCCTTGAGCTTTTCGGCTTCGTCGAAGGGCAGGTTCTCGTCGGGGTAGACCGGCAGCAGCCAGGCGACCTTGTCGGCGCCGACCTTCTGCGCCATGACTAGGGAGGCGATCTCTTCCTGCAGGTTCACCGCCAGGCCGAAGTTGAGCAGGGTGAAGACCAGCACCGAGTCCTCGGGCTTCCAGTAGGCGGGCCGGTAGCCGGATTCGGCCAGGTCCATCGGCAGCTTGTCGCGGTAGCGGTATAGGTAGGCGTTGACGCCCCGGGCGTAGACCTCGAAGAAGGACTTCAGGCGCGGGGAGGCGTTCTTGTAGAGGATGTCGGCACTCTTGCGCAGGTTGGCCGCACGCATGAAACGGTCGATCTCCAGCACGCCCGGGCCGGCCATCTCCGCCAGGCGGCCTTCGGCCATGAGGCGCAGGCCGACCATCTGGCTGAGGCGGTCGGAGGCATGCACGTAGCCCATGGCGAAGAGGGCGTCGTGGAAGGTGGTGGTTTCGATCAGTGGCATGCCCAGCGGGTTGCGGCGGATCGAGACGCTCTGCGCCAGGCCCTTGACCGGCTGGAAGCCGGAGGTGGGCGGCAGGCTGTCGGCGTAGCGGCTGTCCAGCCAGGACTGGCAGCCGGTGAGGCCGACCATGGCGCTGAGGGCGGCGCCCAGGCAGAAGGTGGAGATGAGGCGCTTGGGCGCAGGCGAAGCCATGGGGCGGTGTCTCCCGGGGAAGGCGGCGGTTCGAAACGCGCTACGTTAGAGAGCGGCTTCGGACTGCGCAAGGGCCGGATGACCGGCCTTCCGACGGGGGCACCTGAGCACTGCCCGACGCCCACTGCATCACGGGTGCCGGGTGTGGTGCAGCGGTTACTTGCGGACGGCTGCGGCGGGGTTGATGCGCTCCACCAGGTCGTAGGCGCGGACGGTGGCCGGGCGGGTCTGGATGGCCTGGAACCAGCGCTTGACGTGGGGGAAGTCGTCCAGGTCCTGCTCCTGGTAGGCGTGGGGCACGATCCAGGGGTAGATGGCCATGTCGGCGATGCTGTAGTCGTCGCCGGCGACGAAGGCGCGGTCGGCCAGGCGGCGGTCGAGCACGCCGTAGAGGCGGGCGGTTTCCTTGACGTAGCGCTGGATGGCGTAGGGCACCTTCTCCGGGGCGAAGCGGTTGAAGTGGTGGTTCTGTCCGGCCATCGGGCCGAGGCCACCCATCTGCCAGAACAGCCACTGCAGGGCTTCCTGGCGGCCGCGCAGGTCCTGGGGGATGCAGCGCCCGGTCTTCTCGGCGAGGTAGAGCAGGATGGCCCCGGACTCGAATAGTGAGAGCGGTTCGTCGCCGTCCGCCGGCTCGTTGTCGACGATGGCGGGGATGCGGTTGTTGGGGGCGATCTTGAGGAAGTGCGGCTGGAACTGTTCGTCCTTGCCGATGTTGATGGGGTGTATCCGGTAGGGGAGGCCGGTCTCCTCGAGGAACAGGGTGATCTTGTGGCCGTTGGGGGTGGTCCAGTAGTACAGGTCGATCATGGCGGGACTCCTCGGAGCAGCACCTCTAAAAACTATCTGCGTTGTCATCGCCGCGTTAAAAACCGGCTCAAAATGCTCATTTACAGTACGTAAACTGCGCTCTTTCGCCTGTTTTTGCCTTGCGCTGACTGCCTCGCCTACGTTTTTAGAGGCGCTGGAATGGGTCGGTCAGCCTAAAGGATTCCCGGCAGACACGAAAAGGCCCGTACTAGACGGGCCTCGTTGTGCGGGTGCGGATCAGGCACCGTGGCACTTCTTGAACTTCTTCTGGCTGCCGCAGGGGCAGGGGTCGTTGCGGCCCACTTCCTTCAGCGGGTTGCGCACGGGCTCCTGGTGGCCATGGTTGCAGTGCGGGCCGTGGACGTGGTGGTGATCGTGGTCATGGTCGTGGTTGCAGTCGGGACCATGGACGTGTTCGTGCTGGCTCATGGGGTGGATCACTCCGGGATGTAGTTGCCCGGGATTATCTCGCCATTGCGGGCGAGGTGCACGCTCTTGCCGAACATGAGGCCGGTCTTCACTTCGCCTTCGAGGCGGTAGCGGATGACCTCGTCGGGCTTTTCCAGCAGCTTGACGATGTACTTCATGTGACGCCACAGGTTGGTGCGCACCGGCACTTCGAAAGTCTCGCGGCCCCGGGCGGGGACGGTGAACCAGGTGTCGGATTCGCCGGTGGCGAGCTTCACGTCGTTGAGGTAGACGGTATAGGCCAGGCCACGGATGGGCAGGCTGACGTCGTTGGGGTTGTCCACGCGAAAGCGCAGCAGGAACTGTTGTTCGAGGAGGCGGGCCTTGATCACGTCGACCTTGACCAGTTGCACGTCGGGATCACGAAAGCCCCCGGTCAGCCAGGTGGAACAACCGGAAAGGCCCGAGGCAGAGAGGGTCAGCAAAACCAGTAGGCTGAGAATTCTTATCGTTTGCGCCTGATAAAACATCGCGATACTCCGAAGACGCTCAAGTGTAACAAGCAACTGCTCGGCTGCAACTTGTTGTTGGCAGAAAAAAACCTGCGCCATACTGCGGGCTGTTTTGGACAGGAGTGTGACCGATGAGCCGCTACGAGATCGCCTTCTCCGGCCAACTGGTTCCCGGTGCGGATGCCGACCAGGTGAAGGCCAACCTCGCCAGGCTGTTCCAGGCCGACGCACAGCGCATAGCCTTGCTGTTTTCCGGCCGGCGCATCGTGATCAAGAACAATCTTGATGCGGCCGGGGCGGAAAAATACCGGGTGACGCTGGAGCGGGCCGGGGCGCGGGTGGATGTGCGCGACATGGACGTGGAGATCGAGGAGGTGGAGCTGGCGCCCCCGCCTCCCGCCGAGCCGGCAGCGCCTGCCGTGGCACCGGTGCCCGCTGCTGCGGCCCCCGCAGCCGCACCGGCCGGACGCCTCAAGGTGGCCCCGCGGGACGAGTACATGGCGGCCTTCATGGACGTCGACGCGCCGGACTTCGGCATCGCGCCGGTGGGGGCGGACCTGCAGGACGCCAAGGCCGAGCCGGTGGCACCGAAGGTGGACCTCAGCCAGTTCAGCCTGGCGCCGGTGGGCAGTGACATGGGCCAGGCCAAGGCGGTGCAGGCCGGCCCGCCGCCGGATATCTCGCACCTGAAGCTGCAGGAGTGAACGAAAGAGCCCGCCGAACTGGCGGGCTCTTTCGTTCTTGCCGTTGCGCCCTGCTTCAGCCCTGGGGGGTGGTACAGGTCTGCTTGGCCTTGTCGGCGTCGTACTTGCGGATGGAGGTGTAGAACAGCTCGCAGGTCTGCACTTTGTTGGTCACCTGCCAGGTCTGCTTGCAACTGGAAAGGGTGGTGGACGGGTCGGCACTCGGGTTGCTGCCCAGCTTGGCTTGCCAGCAGGCGGCGCTGAGGTCCTGGCCCATCACCTTGAGCCCGGCAGCGTCGGCCTTGGCTTCGTCGCCGTCATAGTTGTCCGGGTTGGCGGCGTACCAGATGTAGCTCGGGTGGTTGCTGCCCAGCACCGGGACCTTCTGGTCCTTGCCGAGGTCGATCTGACCGAGACCGAGCACGCCGATGCTGACGTTGTACTGCTTCTTCACCCAGTCCCGGACCGGCTTGCCGAACGCCACCATGGGCAGGGCAGCCGGTTTGCCGGCAGTGAGTTCCCGGACCATCCGCGTCTGGTAGGGCGTGAAGTAGTCGTAGACGGATTCCAGGGTGCTGCCGGCGTCGGATGGGGCGGCGATGGGGGCGATGTCGATGATGGTCTGGTAGCCCGGGGTCGCGTCGGCGGCCACGCCGTTGACCACCAGCAGGCTGGCCCAGCGGTTGGTGGTGGAGGACTCGAGGTAGTCCTGCGCCTTGGTCAGGGAGTAGTCCGGCGGGAAGTGCAGCAGCTCGACGCTGCGGCGGTTTTCCAGGGCCATGCCCAGCGGCAGGAAGAAGTACCAGTTGTACTGCCACTGCTTGTCGTGGTTCAGGCGCTTGGCGCCTTCGTAGGCGCTGTCGCCGGCATCCAGCAGCTTCATCAGCGGCTTGCCGTAGTCGGCCGGCACGCCGGAGAAGTTGGCGTAGACGCCGTCCTTGTCGCGGTGGACCTTCACCGAGGCCTTGGCCAGGCCGTCGCGGGCCAGGCTCTGCTTGAGGTAGTGCTCGACCGTCTGCTCCAGGCTCCAGTCGCGGTAGCAGATGACGTTGCAGTTGTTGGGGTAGGCGAACAGGCGGGTGACCCGTTCGGCGCTGCCGAGTCCGAGGTGGACTTCGGCGGCCTGGCTGGCGCAGGCCATGGCGGCGAGCAGGGGGATGAGCAAATGGCGCTTGGCCATGGGTGTCTCCTTCTTGGGGTTGGCGTGGATTCCTTTCGCTGCGCAGCTGTGTCTAGAGATACCCCGCGCAGCACTTCTTGAATTTCTGCCCGCTGCCACAGATGCAGGGGTCGTTGCGGCCCGCTTTCACCGGCACGGTGGGGTCGATGAAATACCAGCGCCCGTCGTGCTGGACGAAGGACGAGCGCTCACGGTGGGCGTGCTCGCCCTGGCTGTCATGCCAACGGGCGGTGAAGGTGACGCGGGCGTGTTCGGGGGCGCCGCCGAGGACTTCGCTGGCTTCCACCTCCAGACCCAGCCAGGTGCTGCCCAGGCTCCAGGCCTTGATCGAGTCCTGATCCAGACCCGCCTGCTGGCTCGGCAGGGTGGTGGCGACCAGGTAGTCCACCTGGCCCAGTACGTAGGCGCAGTAGCGCGAGCGCATCAGCGCCTCGGCACTGGGTGCCGGCTGGCCGGCGTGGTAGCGGCCACAGCATTGGTCGAGGAGGTTGCCGCTGCCGCAGGCACAGGGTGTTGTGCTCATGGTCACCACCAGTACTTGCCGAAGTTTTCCGGGTTGGCCCAGTACTTGGCGTTCAGCCAGTCGGGCACCTGCTTGTATTCGTGCAGGTCGTAGGTGAACAGGTGCAGCACCTGACCTTCGCGCTGGAAGGTTTCGGTGGCCTGGAGGGCCAGGGCGAAGAAGTCGGTGTCCTGCCAGTCGCAGGCAGTGAGGTCCACCAGCACGGCGATGCGGCTGGCGTTCAGGTTGCGGATGCCGCCCAGCAATTCCAGGCCGGTGCGCTTGGGCAGGTGCTCCAGGCAGTCGGCCAGCAGGGCCAGGTCATAGCGCTGGGCCGCCTGGGCACCGGACAGCGGCGCGGCGGGGGCGTGCTCCACCCGGCTGTCTGGGTGGGCGGCGGCGAAGGCTTCGGCCGCCGGCAGCGGGGTGTTACCCACCAGCAGCAGGCGGGCCGGGGCATAGCGGTCGAGCAGGGCGGCGACGGCTTGCTGTGGTGTACGGGTGGAAAAACTCTGGGTCATCGTTGTTCCTCGGACAGGTCTGCGAAGACTAGCCTGCCCGCGGAGCCAGGCCTAGTTCTGCCGGGTGCCTTGCTGGCAGTTTGCAGGGGGCGCGTCTTTACTCCCCAGGGATCGGCTTTCCGGGCCGACAACCATGAGGAGACAGGCATATGAGCATCACAAGGACAGCAATACCCTTGCTACTTGTGTCGACTCTGCTGACCGGCTGCGCCGGTCTGCAGAAGACCGACTGGCCCAAGTGCGCAGCAGTAGGCGGTGTAGGCGGTGCGGCGCTGGGTGCGATCGAAAGCAGTTCCTGGGCGGGGTGGGGGGCGTTGCTCGGCGGCGGTCTGGCGGCTGGTTACTGCTGGTCGCGCGGCGATGGCGACGAGGATGGTGACGGTGTACCGGACAGCCGCGACAAGTGCCCCGGCACGCCGCCCGGCACCGTGGTGGATGCCAATGGCTGCCCACCAGCGGCTCCGATGGTGGAGCAGGTGGAAGAGGTGGTGGTGGTCAAGGAGGAGACCATCGTGGTCCGTGACCTGCTGTTCGCCTTCGATTCGGCGAAGCTCGATCCGGCCGACAAGACCAAGCTGGACACCATCGTCGCGCGGCTGCGCAACGAGGCTCCCAGCGCTCGGCTGAGCGTGACCGGGCACACCGACAGCGTCGGCAGCGATGCCTACAACCTCAAGCTGTCGGAGAAACGCGCCAAGGCAGTGGCGGACTACCTGGTGGCCTCGGGGATTCCAGCCGACAGCGTGCAGTCGGTCGGCGGGGCGGGCGAGAGCGAGCCGGTGGCGGACAACAAGACCGCCGAAGGCCGCGCGCTGAACCGCCGCGTTGAGATCGTCATCCGCCGCTAGGCCACGCCTCGCGAGGCCTGAGCCTTGGCAAGCGCAGCGCCGGGGTCTTTACTCCTGTGTTGCCGGCATTCGGTCGGTGACACAGGAGAACTTCATCATGAGTACCTTTCCACGGGTGGCTCTCTTTCTTCTGGTCGGCAGTGTTCTTTCCGGTTGCGCCTCGACGTCCAGTACGGGCGATGCGCCGCTCAACCAGGGGAACTGGCCAATCTGCAGTGCGATCGGTGCGCTGGCCGGCGGTGGGCTGGGCGCGATCGAGAGTTCAGCCTGGGCAGGGGGCGGTGCCGTCGCGGGTGCGGTGGTCGGCGGCCTCATCTGCTATGCCCAGGACGGTGACGCGGACGGTGACGGTGTCTTCGACCGTCGCGACACCTGCCCCAACACCCCGGCTGGCATGGAGGTCGACCACAACGGTTGCCCGCAGCCGAGCTACCCCGACATGGTGCGCAACGAGCCGCCGCCCCCTGCAGAGGACGAAGTGATCGTGCTGAGCGACCTGGGCAAGGTGCTGTTCGCCTTCGACTCGGCGGAACTCACGGCCGCCGCCAAGCAGGAGCTGGCCACCATCGCGACCCGTCTGAACGGGGCCTCGATGGTGTCGGTGAAGGTGGTCGGGCATACCGACAGCGTGGGCGCCGACGGCTACAACCAGCGGCTTTCCGAGCGCCGGGCACGCAGTGCAGCGGACTACCTGATCAGCCAGGGCGTGCCCTCGGGCAAGGTCACCACCGAGGGGTTCGGCGAGAGCCAGCCGGTGGCTGACAACGGCACCGACGCGGGCCGTGCGCAGAACCGGCGGGTGGAGATCCACGTCGATCGCTGAAACACAGCAGACCCTCGAAGGGGCCGGAAGGCCCCTTCTTTTTGCCTGTCATCAACCGCTGGCATCTGGCTTATGAAGGGAGGCATAAAGGTCGCCAGGACAGGATGACCGTCGCTGAAATTTTATTTCGGCGGGGGTATTTGGCTGTGGCGGCGTTAGGGGTAAGGTCGCCCCACTAGAAAAACAAA
>NZ_LXJQ01000037.1:0-60938 GCF_001728925.1 Pseudomonas sp. 1D4 | reverse complement strand
ACATCGATTACCAGACCCTGGCCGGGGCGATCGCCACCTCGACCCACGGCACCGGGGTCGGTTTCGGCTCCTATTCCTCGCTGGTCACCGGCCTGCAACTGGTGACCGCCAGTGGCGAGGTGCTGGACTGCGATGCCCAGCACCACCCCGAGGTGTTCAACGCCGCGCGGGTGTCCCTGGGCGCCCTGGGCGTGGCGACGCGGGTGCGCCTGCAGAACCGCGAGGCCTATCGCCTGCGCGAGAAGCAGTGGATCGCCAGCACCGAAGAACTGCTGGAGGACGTGGGCAACCTCACCCGCGACAACCAGCACTGGGAGATGCTGGTGATCACCCATTCCGACTACGCGCTGTCCGTCGCCCTCAACGAGACCACCGACCCGGCCACGCCGCCGCTGGACCCGGAGGAGGAGGGCGGCAACGGCTTCGTGAAGATCATCGAGAACCTCGACAAGTACGGCAGCGACTTCCCTGCCGCGCGCCGCGCACTGCTCAACAGCCTGCGCCACATCGCCAGCTTCGACGACCGGGTCGGCGACTCCCACGAGATCTACGCCAACGTGCGCAACGTGCGCTTCAACGAGATGGAATACTCGGTGCCCGCCGAGCATGGCCCGGCCTGCCTGCGGGAGATCCTTGCGCTGATCCGCGACAAGGACCTGCGCACCTGGTTCCCCATCGAGTACCGCTACGTGAAGGCCGACGACATTCCCCTGAGCATGTTCGAGGGCCGCGACAGCTGCTCCATCTCCGTGCACCAGCACTACAGCATGGACCACCACAACTTCTTCGCCGCCGTCGAACCGATCTTCTGGAAGTACGCCGGCCGGCCGCACTGGGGCAAGCTGCACACGCTCAACGCGCGCACCCTGCAGGCGCTCTACCCGCGCTGGAAGGAGTTCACCGAGGTGCGCCAGGCGCTGGACCCGAGTGGCAAGTTCCTCAATGCGCACCTGTCCTCGATCCTCGGCGTGGCCTGACAACAAGGAGAAGCCATGAACCGTCGCAGATTCCTCGTCGGCACGGCCGGTGCCGGCGTACTGCTCGCCGGTGTCGGCGCCTGGCTGCGGCCGGCCGACAAGGGCGCCCCGTACAGCGATTACTTCGCTCGACTGAACCGCGAGCTGAAGGCCCACGGGCCGATGCACCCGGTGATGCTGATCGACCTCGACCGGCTGGACCACAACATCGACGTGGTGATGCAGTCGGTGCGCCGTGCCGGCAAGTCGCTTCGCCTGGTGGAGAAGTCCCTGCCGTCGCCGCAACTGCTGGACTACATCGCCAAGCGTGCCGGCACCCAGCGGCTGATGTCGTTCCACCAGCCCTTCCTCAACCACGACGCCGAGCGCTTCCCCGAGTCGGACATCCTGCTCGGCAAGCCCCTGCCGGTGCGTGCGGCGCAACTGTTCTACGAGGCCCATCGCGGCCCCTTCGACCCGGCCCGGCAGCTGCAGTGGCTGCTCGACACGCCCGAGCGACTGGCCCAGTACCTGGCGCTGGCGAAGGCCCTGAACATACGCATGCGCATCAACATCGAACTGGACGTGGGGCTGCACCGGGGCGGCGTGCAGGACACGGCCGGCCTCGGGCGGATGCTCGACCTGATCGGCGCCAATCCGCAGCACCTGGAGTTCGCCGGCTTCATGGGCTACGACCCCTTCGTCGGCATGGGCGTACCGGGCATCCTCGGCTCGCCCGAGGCCCTCTTCGCCAAGGTGATGACGCTGTACGACGGCTTCGTCGACTACGCCCGCACCCAACACCCCTCGCTGTGGCGCCCGGACCTGACCCTGAACACCGCCGGCAGCCCCAGCTACCGCATGCACGAGCGCGAGCGCACCAGCAGCGAGGTCTCGGTGGGCTCGGCGCTGCTCAAGCCCACCCACTACGACCTGCCGTCCCTGGAGGAACACCAGCCGGCGGCCTACATCGCCACCCCCGTGCTCAAGAGCACCGGCGCGGTGCGCATCCCGGCGCTGGACGGCAAGTCGGCACTGTTCTCCTGGTGGGACCCGAACCAGCGCGAGACCTTCTTCATCTACGGCGGCAACTGGATGGCCGAACCGGAATCGCCCACGGGCCTGCAGTTCAACGGCCTCTACGGGCGCAGCTCCAACCAGGAAATGATCAACGGCTCCCACGCCGTCGGCCTGGGCGTGGATGACCAGGTGTTCCTGCGGCCGACCCAGTCCGAATCCATCCTCCTGCAGTTCGGCGACCTGCTGGCGGTGCGTGACGGGCGTATCGTCGAGCAGTGGCCGGTGTACGGCTGAGCGCGGGGTCAGCCCACTCTGCTTGAAGTGCTTTGCGAGCAGCGCGCGCTCCTGCGGTAGGTGCTAACTGACGAGAGAACCCCAGGCCATTGCCTGGGGTTCTGCGTTCCGGGACGGGTCAGAGGCTGAACGGCAGGTTCACCTTGGCCCAGAACATCTCGCCTTCCGGGCGGTTCTCCACGGCGAACTCCTTGGCCCAGCGCATCTCCACGCTGGCGTACTTGAGGAAGGTCAGGTGCACCGCCGGGCCGATGGCGAAGACCTGCCCGCGCATACCGTCGTCCAGCTCCTCACCCATGAAGGTCACCGTGCGGCCGAACTGCTTGTCGTCGGTGGTCTGCTTCACGTAGTAGCCGTTCAGGCCCAGGCGCAGGTTATCGGTCACCCGGTAGCTGGTGGAGTAGTCGAAGTGGAACAGTTGGCCGGACTGGTAGTCGGTGTCCGGGTTCTCCTTGTTGAAGCTGTAGGTGGCCTTGACCGACAGCTCGGTGCGCTCGCTGGGCTGCCAGGTGGCCGAGAGCAGCGGCTTGTAGGTGACGAAGTTGTTGCCGGTGTTGGCCAGCCGTGCAGCGTCGTAGCTGCCGGTGGGCAGGGTGATCTCCAGGGCGGCGCCCAGGGTCAGGTCCTTGCCCATGTCCCAGAGGATCAGTGGCGCGATGGTGGTGTCGCCCTGGGCTTCGCGGCGGCTCTCTTGGCCGAACAGCGCCACCTGCTGGCGCATGTAGGGCTGCGCCACGTAGCCACCGACCCGGCCGCCCAGCAGGCGCAGCGGGCTGAGGTAGTCCAGGCGCGGGATGATCGCATCGGAGGTGATCTTCACCCCCGGCACCTTGCCGCCCAGGGAACTGATGTCCAGCTTCTTCGACTCGTAATGGTTGTAGTAGAGGTTGAAGGCGAACATGTGGTCCGGAAGGCTGTTCACGTCCAGCGGCAGGACGTAGAAGCCATCGGTGCCGGGGCCGATGTTGTCGACACCGTTCTCGGTGGCCTGGGCGGTCAGTGGCAGGGCAATGGCGAGGGCGGCTGCAGGGGGAAGCAGCCAAGTGGCACGGTTCGGGTTCATGAGGGTGCTCATTGTTATTGTGTGTGGGCGCCGCCGGAGGGCTCCTCGGGCGGCGCCATAGGAATAAGCGCTGGCGGCCTGGCGGAGCAGGGCATTGCCGGACAGCCAGGGGGCATTCAAGGCCAGGCTGCAATACGCTGTTACAACCCCTCTTGGGGCGATCCCGAACGGGTTATGATGGCCACCCTGCGCGCCTGGCCCCACAACAAGAACCCTCAGGCGACGGATTCGGATGTGCCTGCCATGACCTTCACGCCCCTCGACGCCCAGTACGACCTGGCCCAGGTTTCACCCTTCCTGCTGCAGACCCTGGCAGAGGTGGTGAGCGACCGGGGCATCAGCAGCGAACGCCTGTGCCGTGGCCTGGGCTTCACCCCCGATGACCTCCAGGACCCGGCCCAGCGCATCTCCTACCGCCAGGCGGCAACCCTCATCCAGCGCGCCCTCGCGGCCTTCCCGGAAGGGGGGCTGGGGCTGTGGGTGGGGCACCGCAACGTGCTCGGCACGCTCGGCCTGCTCGGCCACGTGCTGTCGCTGTGCAAGACCCTGCGCGACGCCTTCGAGGTGGGCCTGCGCTTCCAGCACACCGCCGGCAGCATGGCGGTCTACAGCCTGCACGAAGGGGCCGCCGAGAGTTTCGTGGAAGTGGTATGCCGGCTGCCCTACGCCGATGTGCAGGTGTTCGCCGTTGAAGAGTTCTTCGCCAGCCTGATGGTCTACAACCAAGCCCTGGCCAGCGCCGAATTCCAGCCCCTGCGCTTCGAGTTCACCCATGGCGTGCCGCCCTACGTCGAGCAGTACCAGCGCCTGCTGGGGCCGAACCTGCACTTCGGCTGCCTGCACAACCGCATGGTGTTCGCCAGCCACTGGCTGGACAGGACGCTGCCCGGCCACCAGCCGGTGGCCCTGCGCCAGGCCCTGCAATTGCTGGAACTGGAAAGCGCCCAGGTGCAGCAGAAGGCCAGCCTGCTGCAGACCGTGGAGCGCGCCATCGCCCGCGACCTGCCCCAGGGCAGCCCCATCGACACCGTGGCCCACGGGCTGAACATGAGCAGCCGGACCCTGCGCCGACGCCTGAGCGAGCACGGCATCACCTTCGAAACCCTGCTGGAACAGGTGCGCCGGGCGCGGGCCATGAGCCTGTTGAGCAACCCCGAAATGCCCATCGAGCGCATCGCCGAAGCGCTCGGCTACAGCGACGTGCGCGGCTTTCGCCGGGCCTTCAAGCGCTGGACCGGGCAGAGCCCCTCGGCCAGCCGCGACGAGGTGATGGCCGCGCAGTGACGCAGTGGCCCGGCGCTCAACCCATCTCCACCCGCCACCAACTGGGCAGCAGCCGGCGGATCTCGGGTTGGGCGAAGCGTTCGTCCATCAGGTGCACCACGCCCCGGTCGCCCTGGGTGCGGATCACCCGGCCGGCGGCCTGCACCACTTTCTGCAGGCCCGGATAGAGGTAGGTGTAGTCGTAGCCGGCCTGGAAGATCGCGGCCATGCGCTGCTTCAACTGCTCGTTCACCGGGTTCACCTGGGGCAGGCCGAGGGTGGCGATGAAGGCGCCGATGAGGCGCTCGCCGGGCAGGTCGATGCCTTCGCCGAAGGCCCCGCCGAGCACGGCGAAGCCGATGCCGCGCCCGCCCTCGGTGAAGCGTTCGAGAAAAGCCAGGCGCTCGGCCTCACCCATGCTCCGCGACTGGCTCCAGGCCGGGATGAAGGGGTGGCGCTCGGCGAACAGCGTGGCCACCTGTTCGAGGTACTGGTAGCTGCTGAAGAACGCCAGGTAATGGCCGGGGCGCTGGTAGAACTGGTCGGCCATCAGTTCGACGATGGGCTCCAGGGATTGCGCCCGGTGCTGGTAACGGGTGGAGAGGCGCTGGGCCACCCGCACCTGCAACTGCTCGGCGGTGAAGGGCGATTGCACCTCCAGCCACGGCGTGTTGCCCGGCACCCCCAGCAGGTCGCTGTAGTAGCGGCGCGGGTTGAGGGTGGCGGAGAACAGCACGGTGGAACGACTGGCCTCCAGGCGCGGGCCGATGAAGGGAGCCGGCACCAGGTTGCGCAGGCACAGGGTGGAGTGGCGGTTGCGGCCGCTGCCGCAGGCGTTCAGGTCGAACAGCGAGTGGGTGTCGAAGAGTTCGGCCATGCGGGTGAAGTGCAGGGCATCGAAGTAGAACGTCATCAGCGCCGGGTCCAGCGGCGCGCCGGGCTGGTCCGCCAGGTGGTCGGTGATGGCGGTGACCGCGTTCTGCAGCGCGCCCAGCAGCTTCTGCGGCGGTTCGTCGTAGGCCTGGTAATCCGTCAACTGGGCCTTGTTCAGCTCGCTCCAGCAGCGCTGCACCCGCTCCAGGGGCTTCTTCAGCGGGCCGGGCACGCTGCGGACCAGGGCTTTCAGCGTGCCCTGGCGCAACTCGGCGCTGTACATGGCGCGGGCGCGCTCCACCAGGTTGTGGGCTTCGTCCACCAGCACGCCCACCTGCCACTGGTTGAGCTGGGCAAGGCCGAAGAGCAGGGCGCCGAGGTCGAAGTAGTAGTTGTAATCCCCCACCACGACGTCGCTCCAGCGCGCCATCTCCTGGCCCAGGTAATAGGGACAGACGCCGTGGGCCAGGGCCACCTCGCGCAGGGCGGCGCGGTCCAGCCAGCGCCGTTCCGCAGCCGCCTCGCGGGCAGCCGGCAGGCGGTCGTAGAAACCCCGTGCCAGGGGGCAGGCGTCGCCGTGGCAGGCGCTGCCGGGGTGTTCGCAGGCCTTGTCGCGGGCGGTCAGCTCCAGCACCCGCACGGGCCACCCGTCCACGCTGTCGCGCAGGGTCGCCAGGCTGTGCAGGGCCAGTTGCCGGCCGGGTGTCTTGGCGGCGAGGAAGAACAGGCGCTCCAGGCGCCCGCCGCCCAGGGCCTTGAGCTGGGGGAACAGGGTGGCCAGGGTCTTGCCGATGCCGGTGGGCGCCTGGGCCATCAGGCAGCAGCCGGTGCTGGCGGCCTTGTACACCGCCTCGGCCAGTTCCCGCTGGCCGGGGCGGAAGCTGGCATGGGGAAAGCGCAGGGCCTGCAGGGCACCGTCCCGCCGGGCCTGGTGGGCCAGCTCCTGCTCGGCCCAGGCGAGGAAGGCCTGGCACTGGGCCTCGAAGAAGGCCCGCAGTTCGGCGGCGCTGGCGCGGGTGGTGAAGAGGGTCTCCTTCTGGCTGGCGACATCGAGGTAGACCAGTGCCAGCTCCACCTCGTCCAGCCCGCGTTCGGCGCACAGCAGCCAGCCGTAGACGCGCACCTGGGCCCAGTGCAGGTGACGGTGATTGTCGGGCTGGCGGGCCAGGTCACCGCGGTGGGTCTTCACCTCTTCCAGACGGTTGCCTGCCGGGTCGTAGCCGTCGGCGCGACCGCGCACCTGCAGCGGGCCGAACGCGCCGGCCAGGGGCACTTCGCGCTGGTAGCCGTCGCCCCGCCGGGCCGCCACCAGGACATGGCCGGCGATGCCTTCCTGGGCTGTGGGGGAGGGGGTGAAGCGCAGGTCGAGGTCGCCGCGCTTGGCGGTGAACTCGCACAGGGCCCGCACCGCCACGCGGTAGGTCATGCCGGGAGGGCCTCGGTGTCGGCCCATTGCACGTAGCACACGCTCACCGGCATGCCGTGCTCGGCGCAGAAGTCCAGCCAGCGCAACTGGTTGTCCTGCAGGCGGTCGCCGGGTCCCTTCACTTCGATCATCTGGTAGCGCCCCTGGCCGGGCCAGAAGCGGATCAGGTCCGGCAGCCCGGCGCGGTTGGCCTTGATGTTCTGCAGCAGGCGGCGGAACCAGTGCTTCAGGTGGTCGGCTGGCAGGCAATGCAGGGCCTGCTCCAGCAGGGTTTCGTCCAGCACGCCCCAGTAGACGAAGGGCGATTGCAGGCCGTGCTTGGTGCGGTAGGTGTGGCGCATGGCGTCACGCCAGCTGCCGTCGTCCAGCCGGGCCAGGCAGGCGGCGAAGTGCTCGGCGCGGCGGGCGTGGAAGTCCGGGGCCAGCAGGTCGGCCGGGCCGGCATGGAAGGGGTGGAAGAAGGCCCCGGGCAGCGGGTGGAAGATGGCCTCCCAGCACAGCAGGCCGAACAGCGAGTTGATCAGCGTGTTCTCGACGTAGTGCACCGGCCCGTCGTCGTCGCTGAGGTGAGCCAGCACGCTGTGCTCCACCGAGACGAATGGCTCGGGGCGCGGCAGGTGCAGGTCCAGCCGCTGGACCGGTGCCGGCTTGCGGGCGCCGGCGCGGGGCAGGCCGAGCTTGCGCTGCAGGCGCGGGAGGATGCGCGCCAGGTGCTGGCGCTCTTCCTCGTCGCCGGGGGCGTCGGCCAGGGCCAGGGCGAGCGCGTGGGCCTGCTCGAAGGCTTCCAGACGCTCCAGCACCCGCAACTGGCGGATGCGTGCGCCGGGCCAGGGGCAGTCGCGGTAGACGGCCAGGGCCAGGTCCAGCTCGCCAAGGCGTTCGCAGTGCTGGCCGAGCTGGAACAGCAGCCGCGCGCGCCGGCTTTGCAGCCAGAGGTTGTCGTTGGCCGGGGGGATGTCCGCCAGCAGCGTGGCCGGGCAGGCGTCGCCGGCTTCCAGCCGCTCGCGGCACTGGTGCAGGTGCAGGTACAGGTCCACGTCATCGCGGTGGCGGAAGCCGCGGGCATCGGCTTCCAGCGCCACCTGCTCGTACTGGTGGATGCCCAGGTCGGCGAGCACGAACTCGGACCAGTCCTGGGTCAGGTTGCCGAAGAACATCAGCCGCAGCCGGTCGCACAGGGGCATCAGGCGCAGCGCGTAGACGCGGTCGTCCAGCGCCGGGCACCAGGCGTCGAAGGGGCGCAGCTCGGGGTACAGGGGTTGCAGCCGCGCCAGTTGCTCGGCCTTGCGTGCGTCACCCCGGCCCAACTCGGCGCCGAAGCAGGTGGCGATCTCCGGTTTGCGCAGCAGGGCGAAGAGCTGCTCCAGGTCCAGCGCGGGCGCTGCATCCACCCAGCCCAGCGCCAGCAGCGGGCGCGCCGCTTCGCGGGTGGGGCCGATCTCGGCGTACACCAGCTTGCTCTCGCGGAAGCGCTCGCCCTTGCGCATCACCATGCGCACCAGCAGCGCCTGGGCTTCGCGCGGCAGCCCGGCGAAGGCGGCGAGGAAAGCGCGCTCCTCGTCCAGCAGCAGGTCGTCGTAGCGCGAGCCGATCCAGTCGAGCACGGTGCGGAAGTTGTTCAGGTAATAGAACGGGTCGTCGAGGGCGCTGGGCATGGCGGAACAGGGTGGGCGAATGGCTGGCTGTTTATACAGCTATCCGCGCTGGCGCCCAACCGGATTTCGATCAGTGGGGTGGCCCGTGCCGCCACCCCGCCGTGCCTCAGTAGAAGACCACCGAAGCCAGCCGATCCAGCGAGTCGCCCAGCTTGTAGCTGAAGGGGCGGCCAAGGGCGCCGGCCAGGTGCTCGCATTTCACCGCCAGGTCGGTGTGGGAATGGAAATCCACCTTGGCGTTCTCGTGATTGACGGTGCCGACGGGGCCGATGATGAACTCGAACTGCTTCAGGCCGCGTTTGTTGCGGAAGGGGGTCGAGCGGTCGGTAATGGCCGAGGTGACCTGCACCTTCTGCTGGCTCACCAGGGCCTGCAGGTCCGGGTCGGCGAAACGCAGTTCCACCGGGATCTCGTCGTAGGAGTAAGCGCTGGCGAGGTCCTTCACCATCAGGGTGCGGTAGGGGCCTTCCTCTTCCGGCACCTTCATGCCGATGAAGGGCAGGGCGGGTTCGAACTGCGCGGTGACGTTGCACATCACCTCGCTCTGCATGTTCAGCGAGCCCTTCAGGACTGCTTTGAGCAGGTCGGTCATGCCGAACGCCACGCTGAGGGACACCGCGTCGAGGGTGAAGTGGGCGTCGTACTCGCGGGGTAGTTCGAGGGCTTTTTCCCGTGCGCGGGGGAGGCTCGGGGGCATGTCGTCGGGGTGCAGGGTCAGGTGCATGTCCAGCGGTGCTTGGCGGGCATCGACGATGGCCTTGAGGGCGGCCTGCAGGGCGGTCTTCTGGGCCGGTTCCAGGCCGCCGAAGATCGGTTCGCTGAGCACCAGCTCCGTGCCCAGGCTGTTCTTGATGCGTGGGGTGATGCGGGTCGGGTCGATGCCTTGTGCCTGCATCAGCGCCTCCAGCTGCTCGCGGTAGACCGGCAGGAGCTCGTCGCCGAACGGGGCCTTGCGCACCGAGCGCTCGAAGGTGAGGGTGGCGAAATCACTGTCACAGCCACCCAGCAGGAGCGTGGTGGCGAGCAGGGGCAGGGCGAGTATCCGTGCGGTCATCGTGCGTCCTTGTCTGTCGAGGGGCGGCATTGGACCACAAAACGGTTCGGCCCTGCCGCCATCGGGTTCACACCCGACCCGCCCGGCGGATTCAGAGGCCGTACTTCTTGACCTTGTCGAACAGGGTGGTCTTGGCCATGCCGAGGCTGAGGGCGGCCTGGCCGATGAGGTTGCGCCCGAAGACTTCCACATCAGCCTTTTCGTCCAGAAAGTAGCAGCGGGATCTATTGAAAAGTCCTACCAGATTCCTCCACAGCCATTCGTGGGGATAAGGGAAATTGGCTACCCAATACCGATAACGTGCTGATTGCGCAGGTATGGCCGCCAGAATGAGTGGCAGGCTATACCAGAGCGGCGGGCGATCTCTGCGCTGAATTAGATCGAAGGCTTTTAAGTATTAAACATTGGTAAGTAACCCAACTCGACTAGTTTTGTATCAATGTCCCCGACCCGCTCGTAGTGAGCCTTGTTTTTTTCGTCCATGACATCAGGACAGGACACTACGATGGTGCCGCGTTCAGGAACAGGGATAAGTTTTTCTGCTTCAGGAATTGTTTCTTTTGTTAAGGTATGCGGGCAATAGCCAATCCAGCCAATAGTTTGGCGGTCCATGAATACTCTGTGCTTGAGGTAATGGTTCCATGGCGCAATAACGCCCCAGTCAATTTCTGGCCATACCTCCACCGCCGCCCTCATGATACCTATCAATATTTCTCTGGCCCCAGGAAAAGATAAAAGCAAATAGCCGGGGTCTTTAAATTTTATTGATGATTTATTTATGCTTGCACCATGCCCATCGTATGATATCGATAGCCCCCCTTTAAAGGGGGCGATTTGGCCATTCCAGAGCACATATTTGGTTCTTTGAGGATTGGCATGTTCATCTTTATCGTGCCATGTGCTTGCTTCTTCACGTAAGTGCTCTGGGTTCTCTACGACATTAAAGCGTAACCCCTCTTGGGGAGAGTTGCCGCCGCGATACCAGTTTTTTAATGCGGGGTGAAGGTTTCCAATGCGCTCAAGAAATATCAAGCTTCTTGCTAGCTGCTCGTCGTGCGATACGTGTAAAATTTTTTCTTTATTGAAAAGCATTATAAAGAAAAAGCTTTTAAATGCCCTTGCTTTATTGGTGTATTCTTCGTTGTTGTATTCGCTCATTGTGGTGCCTGTCTTAAGTCATTAAGTATGGGTGAGTTCGATAGTATTCGTCTGTCTCTCTTTGTTCTTCTTTTCTTATTTTTTCATACTCCCGAGCATCTTCCCCTCCGGGCATTGGATTCCAAAAAGCAAACAGATTTTCCTTTCCTGCTTCTTGATAAACTGCTGAGCAATATTCATAGACCACTCGTTGCAAGAAATGCCATTCGATCTTTACTGGTGGTGCCGGGACAGCTTTTTCGGCATGACGGAATGCGTTTTCGATTAACTCTTTTTCTACTGCTGACTCAAACCAAAGCTTCGGTGTGTTCAAAATAGGCATAAACATAAACGCATAGTTCGCCTTCGCCTCCAGCAAAGTGCAGCGGCTTTTATCGAAACCATCCCACCAGGTTCCGCTCCATAACCATTCATGGGGAAAGGGAAATTTAGACGCGCTGACAGTGCAGGTGTAGCGTGGCCTTTGCCGTCAGCATGAGTGGTGGGCTATTTCAGAACAGTAGGCGAGCGCTGCGCTGGATTCGATCAGAGGCTTTAAGTATTAAACATTGGCAAATAGCCCAGTTCGACCAGCTTTGTATCAATGTCCCCGACCCGCTCGTAGTGAGCCTTGTTTTTTTTCGTCCATTACACCCGGGCAGGACACTACGATGGTGCCGCGTTCAGGAATAAGGATAAGTTCTTCTGCTTCAGGGAATATGTCTTTTTTTAGCAGATATGGGCAGTAGCAAATCCATCCCGCTGTCAGTCTGTCTTTGAATGTTCGTAATTTAAGATAGTACGCCGTAGGGGCAGCGACACCCCACTCTAGTTCGGGCCAGTATTCTGCAGCAGTTTTGAGGATATCTATAATCACTCTTGGAGAGTCAGGCAGAGCCGCTACCAAGGCCCCAGCCTCTTCGAATTCCATGTAGGCAGGCATTTGGGGGATAGCGTGTGCAAAGTAGCTAAAGGCAAGCCCGCCCTTAAAGATATCCTCTTCGCCGTTCCACACACTGTATTGTGTTGCCGAAGCTAGAGGGCTGTCCTGGGCATCTGCCCAATTCGTTATTTCTTTGCGCAGGGGTTCAGGGTTATCCATCACGCTGAAATGCCTCGCCGCCTCTGGCGAATTACCACACAGAAACCAGCTCTTCAAAATCGGGCTTAAACTACCTATGGCCTTGAGGAAGCCAATGGTGCGTAAAATGTGCTCGTCTAGAGAGAGTGATTCAATTTTATTCTTATTAAATCGCATGTGAAATGTGAATTTCCTGAATGTTTTGGCTTTTCTTATGAACTCTTCTGAAGCGTAATAATCACTCATGCATGCCTCTGCTAAACAAAAAGACCAGGATTATTCCGATAGTACTCTTCCATTTCACGCCTCTCTTTCTCCCTGATCTCGTCATATTTTTGTTTTTCAGGAGTCCCAGGCATTGGGTTTCAATATGCGGAGAGATTAGTGTATCCAGATTTTTCATATTTTGAAGAGCAATACTCATATACGACCTCCTGCAAAAAATGCCACTCAATACTTACTGTAGGTGCTGGGATGGCTTTATTCGCATATGAGTATGTCTTTAAAATTAATTCGTTATTCACAGAAGAAATAAACCATATTTTTGGCGTGTTGATAATTGAGATCAGCATAAATATATAGTTCGCTTCGCCTTCAGTAATGTACAGCGGCTTTATCGAAGCTATCCCACCAATTTCCGCACGGGGGTGGGGGCTGTTAGTCAAGGCTGATAAGGCGCTGACAGCCCAAGTATGGTTTGGCCTGTGCCGTCAGCATAGTGGCGGGCTATTTCAGAAGATTAGTCGGTTTCTGCGCTGAATTTGAGTGGAGGCTTTCATGTGTTAAACATTGGCAAGTAACCTAATTCGACTAGTTTTGTATCAATGTCCCCAACCCGCTCGTAGTGAGCTTTATTTTTCTCGTCCATTACCTCCGGGCAGGACACTACGATGGTGCCGTGCTCAGGAATAGGGATAAGCGCTTCTGCTTCAGGGAGCATTTCTTTCGTTAAGGTGTGTGGGCAATAGCCAATCCAGCCGATGGTTTGGCGGTCCTTAAATACCCTGCCAGATCGATAATATGTGGCGGGGGTGATGGTTGCCCAGTCAATCTCAGGCCATATATTCACCGCTAAGGTGATTATTTTTAATAAAACCGAATAGGCGTTCGGTAATGTGGCAAGTAATGAGCCTGCACCCTCAAAGCGCATGGCTGATATGCTATTTAGGTTGTGTGCGCTGTAGCTAAAGGCCAGCCCGCCTTTGAGGACGTCTTCTTCGCCATTCCAGACGGCAAAATCCAATTCATCAGGATACTCCGGGTCAAAATTGTCTTGAATTTTTTCTATCAAAAAGGTGGGGTTCAGAATGACGTTTTTTGTAAGGGCGTCTTGAAGGCTGTCGCCCTTTAAATACCAATTGCTCATAATGGGAGATATATCGCCAAGCGCTCGCAAAAATTCAAAGCTCCTTTCAATCTGCGTGGTGCGAGGAATGCTGACAATTTTTGCTTTATTAAAGCGAAGAACGAAAACAAAGCGCCTATAATCAAACATGTGTGTCTCCCGAACTTTGCGCGTGCTTATGCAATAAGGTCTGGATTATTTTTTATATACTCATTCCATTGTTTTTCTTCTTCTTGTCTCAGTTCTTCATACTCCTGATGATCCTTGCTTCCGGGCATGGGGTTCCAAAAAGTTTTAATATTTACCAAGCCTAACTCCATGAACTTTTCGGTGCAGTACTCATATACATTTTTCTGTAGAAAATGCCACTCCACCCAAACAGGCGGAGTGGGCTGCGCTTTTTTTGATTGATTTTTGGCTGGTGTCAACAGTTTTTCTTCAATGCCAGACCATAGGCGAGGTTCATTGAGTATCGGAATAAACATAAACGCATAATTCGCCTTCGCCTCCAGCAAGGTGCAGCGACTTTTATCGAAACCATCCCACCAGGTTCCGCTCCATAACCATTCATGGGGATAGGGGAAGTTGGTGACCCAATGCTGATAGCGCGCTGACAGGTCAGACATGGTGTGCCCTTTGCCGTCATTGGCGATGGCCATCATGCCCTGTTCGGGCGGGCATTCGAGGCAATCTTGATCGTCCGATTTGCAGACCTCCTCTTTTTCTCGGGTTTGTGTGCGGGTCATGGGGGGCGCATCGGTGTGTTGTTGTGTTTTGGGCTGCACCTGCGGTTGCGGCATCGGTCTGGGGGCAGGCTGGGTAGAGGGTGCAGGCATGGGGGCTGGTCTGGGTGGCGGTATCGGCAGCCTACTGGGGGGGACCTCCAGTGCCTCTATCGGCACTCGGGGGCCGCCACTCCTGGGGAGAACAGGAGGACCACGAAATGCCAATTTGCCAGCATTCCCTGTTCCAGCAGAGGGTTTGAAGGGGTTGCTCATGTTCGGTCATTCCCTGTTGTTACTGGTCAGTAGGCCATTGGTCCAAGGCACGCAGGAACTGCATAACGCTGTCGTAGTCACGAAAACGCTGTTCGGGGCTGTCTTCGACGGCTCTCTGCATCCACTTGATGAACGGCGCGCTCTTCTGGAAATCAGGTGTCCACAGGCTATAGCGCAGGAACCGTTCGACCTGGTCGGGGTCTCGGATGCCAAGGCGCCAGGCATCTTCGCGCTGTTCTCTGAGGTAGAGGTAGGCGGGCCGTTCACCCATCTCTTCGAGCCAGGCGGGGTCATGCCTGCGGATTTCAAGCAGCAGTTTTTCGATGACTTCGTCTTCGCGTGCCTTTTCCAGGTGTTCGAGTTGCTCGGGTGTGAGTTCAAGCATCGGCCACCTCTGCGGTTTGGGGCGGGACGAAGGTCAGGTATTCGTTTCTCAGGGGCTGCCAGATCTGCCAGTAAGCGATGGGGCCCATCAGTTCGGCGTGCTGGTCTTTGCTGAGTACGCTATCCAGGGCACGCCGGACCTTCGGGTCGTAGTAGCGGAGCAAGGCTCTTCGGCCGTCCGGCAAACGTGTGAACAGGTGTTTGCGCAGGTGTTCGGCGAGGGGCTCGAAGGGTTGCATGCTCCACAGCCAGGACAGCAGTGGGGAGGCGATGTCGCGCTGTATCAACCACTCCAGCAGTGGGCTGCCCTGCGCATCGCTGTCCTCGAAGGCGACCAAGGCTGGACCGGCCTGCTTGAGGCCATCCAGCTCTGTACCTTCGAGCAGCCACTGCCATTGATGGACATCCTTTGCTTGAGCGAGCCGATTACCCAGGGTCGTATAGGTTGCGCCATCGATCAGGGCGAAATGCCGGAGCTGCGGATTCTGAAACCGGTAGTGCCGTATTGCCTCGTAGATGCGCTGGGTTTGGCTGCTGCTTTGCGTGGCCGGGCTCATGGGGCGGCCCCCAATTTGGCCAGGGGGACGAAGGCGGCGTTGCGCTTTGCTGCCAGCAACAAGCACGGCAGGCACAGGGTCGGGGTGTTGATCACGGGTGGGGTGAACGCTGCACCACCGCCCGTCATTCCGATGATGACGGTACCGGAGCCGCCGATCACGACGTTCCCGTGGTTCCCGACCGTTCCGACGGTGGTCGCCGGCAAGCCGTTGATCAGCACATTGGGGATCACATTGCCCACCAAGGCACCACCACAGGCGGTGCTGTCAGTTTGTCGGGCTGCGCTCATACCATCGAAGAGGACATCCGGTGAGCCGCTGACAATGGGGTTGACGCCGTGTCCTGGTATTGGACAGGCGGCAGGGTCTCCCACTCGTGCGGCAGGTTTTCCGCTCATGACAAGGTTCCTTGAGGTGGTGTTTGGGTGCGTAAGGCGCGCGCGTCGTTGTTGGTACTTGCAAAGCACCAGCGGCATTCGACGGCGTCGAACAAGGCGATCTGGGAGAGGGGTTCGTGGCCGGAAAGGCGAGGTGGCATGGCCCTCAGGGCTTCGTTTGCCTGCCAGCGTATTTCTGATGCGCTGGCGTCATCCCATTCATTGAGCTGGGCGTTGTAGTTACGTAGCCCTGCTTGCTCATAGCAGGTCTGTAGTAATTGGGTGAGTTCCTGTCCCCAACTCAGGTAGTGCGCGGCTGTCCACTTACCGATATGTACTTGCGCGAGCCGCCCCACGGGTACAAGCCACTCATTCATTTCAAGCAGGTTGTATTGATGTGCTGCGAATCCGTAACAGATGTGCAGCCTCAACCAGCCCTGATGTGCCCGAAGGTAGGCATTGGGGTCAAAGCACTGTGAGAGCAAACGTGCGTGATAGCCCTGCGCGCCGCAGGCGTTTAAGACAATTTCGGCGTCCAGGCGTGAGACGAACGCGCGAATTGCGCTGTGGCCACTGTCGTCGTGGGTGACCAGTAGATCGTTAGCCGAATCATTCAGGTCATCGCTGAACAGGCCATAGAGCCGTATAGACGATGTGAAGGTTGGACCATGCATCCCTGACTCCTGTACGCGCTCCTGAGGCAGCAGCGACGTTCCCTTTTCAATCAGGGGTTGGAGTGTGTGAGGCCGGCCACAGCCTTGTCACCGTCGCGGGAGACCGCTTTGCTGTGCGCTATTTCAGAAGGCAGGGGTTGAAACGGGGTAAGCGTTTTTCCTTGGGAGTCATCGCACCAGTATTGACTTGAGCATGGTGTAGGGCTCGATGGTGGCGTGGTCGAGCCTCGACTCTTCCGGCCGTTGCAGCGCCTGGGCTTCGCGCGGCATTCAGGGGGGGAGGCCGGGTTCCCGGACTGAAGTCCGGGCTACGGGGCAAGGTGCTCAGAGGCCGTATTTCTTGACCTTGTCGAACAGGGTGGTCTTGGCCATGCCGAGGCTGAGGGCGGCCTGGCTGATGTTGCCGGCGTGGCGCTCCAGGGCCTGGCCGATGAGGTTGCGCTCGAAGACTTCCACCGCCTCGGCGAAGGACGGGGCGTTGCCGTCGGGGGCCTGGCCGCTCTTCTTCAGCGCCGGCAGGCCGAGGGCGTAGCGCTCGGCGACGTTGCGCAGCTCGCGCACGTTGCCCGGCCAGTCGTGGGCCATGAGGCTGGAGGCGGTGGCGTTGTCCAGGGTCGGCGCGGGGCGGTCGAAGCGCAGGGAGGCGAGCTGCAGGAAGTGCTCGAAGAGCATGAGGATGTCTTCGCGCCGCTCGCGCAGGGGCGGCAGTTCCAGGGTCACCACGTTGAGGCGGTAGTACAGGTCGCTGCGGAAGGTGCCGGCCTTGCCGGCGTCGTCCAGGTCGGTCTTGGTGGCGGCGATCACCCGGCAGTCCACCGGGATCGGCTGGTTCGAGCCGAGGCGCTCCAGGGTCTGCTCCTGCAGCACGCGGAGGAACTTGATCTGCAGGTTGATGGGCATGCTCTCGATCTCGTCGAGGAACAGGGTGCCCTTGTTGGCGTGCTCGATCTTGCCGATGCGGCGCTTGCCGGCGCCGGTGAAGGCGTGGGCCTCGTGGCCGAATATCTCGCTGTCGAACAGGTTCTCCGGCAGGCCGCCGCAGTTGAGGGCGACGAACTCGTGGTCGCGGCGGCGGCTGGAGTCGTGCAGGCAGCGGGCGACCAGCTCCTTGCCGGTGCCGGTCTCGCCTTCGATCAGCACGTTGGCGGCGGTGTCGGCGACGTTGGCGATCAGCTCGCGCAGGGCCTGGATCGCCGGGGAGCGGCCGATGATGCGCTGCTCCAGGGACTGGCGCCCGGCCAGTTGGCGACGCAGGGCGCTGACCTCGCGGTCGAGGCTGCGTTTCTCCAGGGCGCGGCGGGCGACCTCCACCAGGCGTTCGGGGGAGAAGGGCTTCTCCATGAAGTCGTAGGCGCCGTCGCGCATGGCGTTGACCGCCATGCTGATGTCGCCGTGGCCGGTGATCAGCACCACCGGCAGGCTGCGGTCGCGGGCCTTGAGGCGGCTGAGCAGTTCCAGGCCGTCGATGCCCGGCAGGCGGATGTCGGTGATGACGATGCCGGCGAAGTCGGCGCCGATCTGGGCCAGCGCTTCCTCGGCACTGCCGACGCCGATGCAGGGGATGTCCTCGAGGATCAGCGCCTGCTGGCAGCCCAGCAGCACATGGGGGTCGTCTTCGACGATGAGGACGGTGAGGGGCTCGGTCATGTCGGGGTCCTCGGCGCGGGCTCGCGGTGAGCGGCGTAGGGCAGGAGCAGTTCGAAGGCGGTGCCGCCGGCTTCCGGGTGGCGCACGCCGAGGCTGCCGCCGGCGGCGGTGGCCAGGCTGGCGGAGAGGGTCAGCCCCAGGCCGAGGCCGTGCTCGCCGGGCTTGGTGGTGAAGAAGGGCTCGAACAGGTGCACGCGGGCGTCGGGGGCGATGCCGGGGCCGTTGTCACGCACTTCCAGCCGGTAGCGGCCCTGTTCGTCGCGGCCTTCCAGCCAGATCTGGCCGTCGTCGTGGCCGGCGAGGGCGTCCAGGGCGTTGGCGATGAGGTTGACCAGGATCTGCTCCAGGCGCGTCTGGTCGATGGCCAGTTCGGCTTCGGCGCAGGTGCGGTGCAGGCTGATGGGGCTCTTCTCCAGGCGGGTGTGAAGGATGAACAGGGCGGCGTCCACGGCCTTGCCGAGGGAGGCCTGGCCATGGTCGTCGGCGCGCCGGGCGAAGGCGCGCAGGCTGGCGGTGATGCGGCCCATGCGGTCCACCAGTTCGTTGATGGCGGTGAGGTTGGTGCTGGCCACGTCGAGGGCGCCCCGGGCGAGGAAGCGCACGGTGTTGCCGGAGAGGGTGCGCAGGGCGGCGAGGGGCTGGTTGAGTTCGTGGGCGATGCTGGTGGACATCTGCCCGATGACCGCCAGCTTGCCGGCCTGCACCAGGCCGTCCTGGGCCTTGCGCAGGTTTTCTTCGGTCTGCTTGCGCTCGCGGATCTCGTCCAGCAGGCGCTGGTTGCTGGCGATGAGGTCCTGGGTGCGCTCGCCGATCTTGCGTTCCAGTTCGTTGTTGGCGGCGAGCAGGGCTTCGCGGGCGGCGAGGCGGGTGGCGAGGACCTTGCGCCGTTCGTTCCAGGCGATGCCGAGGAAGGCCAGCAGGGCCAGCCCGGCGGCGGCGAGCAGGCCGTGGATCACCGCTTCGCGGCGCAGATCGGCCAGGGGCGAGAGCAGGGTGAAGTGCCAGCGGGTGTCGTTGAGCAGGCGCGCCTGCGAGAGGTAGGCGACGCTGCCGGTGCCTTCGCCGTTGGGGAAGCTGATGATCTCCAGGCCTTCGCCCAGGTCCTGGCGGGCGCTGGGCTGCCATTCGTCGAGGGCTGACCAGTGGTATTGCAGGCTGCGGGCCAGGCGTTCCCGGTCGTCGGCGGACAGCGGGCGGACCGCCTTCATGCGCAGGGCCGGGTCGCTGGAGAGGATGATGATGCCGTTCTCGTCGCTGACGAAGGCGTGCAGGCGGGCCTTTTCCCAGCGCTCCTGCAGGGCCTCCAGCTTCACCTTGACCACGGCGACGCCGATGATCCGCTGCTGGTAGCGCAGGCCGTGGGCCAGGTAGTAGCCGGCCTCGCCGGTGGTGCTGCCGATGCCGTAGAAGCGGCCCGGCAGGCCCTTCATGGCGTCCTGGTAGTAGGCGCGAAAGGCCAGGTCTTCACCGAGAAAGCTGTCGGCATCGCGCCAGTTGCTGGTGGCCAGCACGCGGCCTTCGGTGTCGAGCAGGAAGGTGGCGCGGCTGCCGCTGCGGCGGTTGAGCCCTTCGAGGTAGTCGTTGACCAGGTTGCGCCGGTAGGGCGTGGGGTTGAGCAGCAGGTGGCTGACGCTGGACTCCAGCTCCAGCAGGCTGGGCAGGTAGGTGTAGCGGTTGATCTCGCTCTCCACCGCGCGGGCGTGGAGTTCCAGTTGGCGTTCGCCGTTGCTGGCCAGGGCGCGGATGCCGGCCTGTTCGCTGAGGTGATAGACCACCCAGCCGGCGCCCAGCATGGCCAGGAGCAGCAGGAGGGTCAGGGAGAGGTGGCGGAGCAGGCGCGGCTTCACGGTGAGGGCGGGCGGGACGGCACGGAGGCTGGTGGTGGGGCATTGCATCATAGTCATCCGGGCCGTGCCAGCCCGCCGCCCGGTTGGCGGCGGGCTGCCTGGGTCAGTGTTTCACCACCCGGCCGACACCACGGCCGCGGGGGTCGGAAGCGGTTTCCAGGGTACTGCCCTCGACGCGGATGGCCTGGATGTCGCCCATGTTCCAGCCCTGATCCTCCAGGGTGTAGCCCATGGCTTTGAGCTGCTCGGCCACCGGGCCGGTGAGCGGGGCGTGGGCGTCGTAGTAGATCGTGTCCTTGGGCAGCAACTGGTGATGCACGCGCTGGGCGGCCACGGCCTTCTCCAAGGGCAGCTTGAAGTCGTAGACGTTGTTCAGCACCTGGAAGATCGAGGTGAAGATGCGCGAGCCGCCAGGGGTGCCGAGCACCAGGCTGACCTTGCCGTCGCGGGTGACGATGCTCGGGCTCATGGAGGAGAGCATGCGCTTGCCGGGTTCGATGGCGTTGGCGTCGCTGCCGACCACGCCAAAGGCGTTGGCCACGCCGGGCTTGGCGCTGAAATCGTCCATCTCGTCGTTGAGCAGGAAGCCGGCGCCCTTGACCACCACGCCGCTGCCGAAGTCCCAGTTGAGGGTGTAGGTGTTGCTGACGGCGTTGCCCTGGGCATCGACGATGGAGAAGTGGGTGGTCTGGTGCGGTTCCAGGCCGGGGCGGACCTTCTCGGTGGCGGAGATGGCGCTGGGGTTCACTTCGCGGGCGCGCTGGGCGATGTAGGCCGGGTCGGTCAGTTGCTGCACCGGCACCTTGGAGAAGTCCGGGTCGCCCAGGTAGTCGGCGCGGTCGGCGAACACGCGCTTCTCGATCTCGGCGAGCAGGTGGATGTAGCGCGCGGAGTTCAGCTCGACGCCCTTGAAGTCGGCGGCGCGGGCTTCCTTGATGCCGATCAGCTGGGCCAGGGCGATGCCGCCGGAGCTGGGCAGCGGGGCGGTGTAGAGGGTGTTGCCCTGCCAGTCGATGCGCATGGGCTCGCGCCACTTGGTGCGGTAGTCGGCCAGGTCTTCGGCGCTGATCAGGCCGTTGTCCTGTTTCATCTGGGCGACCAGCAGCTGGGCGGTCTTGCCCTTGTAGAACTCGTCCGGGCCGTTGGCGGCGATGCGTTCGAGGGTGCTGGCCAGCTCCGGCTGCTTGAAGGTCTGGCCGGGCTTGAGGGTGCCGAAGTAGTCGTTGAAGTTGGTCTTGCCGTTGAACAGGGCGAGGGCGTCCTCGCGGTACTGGTACTGCTGCTGGGCGACCTTGAAGCCGTTGCGGGCGTAGCCGATGGCGGGGGTGATCAGCTCGCTCCAGGGCTTGCTGCCGAAGCGCTGGTGGGCCTCCCACAGGCCCATCACGGTGCCCGGTACGCCGGCGGCACGGGCGCCGACCAGGCTGAGGTTCTCGATCACTTCGCCCTTGTCGTCCAGGTACATGGTCTTGCTGGCGGCCTTGGGGGCGATCTCGCGGTAGTCGAGGAAGTAGGGCTTGCCGTCCATGTACAGCGTCATGAAGCCGCCGCCGCCGATGTTGCCGGCCTCGGGGTAGGTGACGGCGAGGGTGAAGGCGGTGGCGACGGCGGCGTCCACGGCGTTGCCGCCGGCCTTGAGGACGTCGGCAGCAACCTGGGCGCCGTAGCTGTCCGGTGCGGCGACGGCGCCGCGTTCAAGGGGCACGGCGAGGACGCTGCCGTGGGCGGCGGCCAGGAGCAGGCCGAGGGCGAGGGGGCTGAGGCGCTTCGAGTGCATGACGGGTTCCCTGTTGTTGTTGTGAAGAGGGGAAGGCCCCCGGCAGGCCGGGGGCGGTGGGGCGTCAGTGTTGCAGGATCTTGGCGAGGAACTGCTGGGCGCGGTCGGAACGCTGGCTGACGTCGCCGAAGAACTCGTCCTTGGCGCAGTCTTCGACGATCTGCCCGCGGTCCATGAAGATGACCCGGTCGGCGACCTTGCGGGCGAAGCCCATCTCGTGGGTCACGCACATCATGGTCATGCCTTCCTGGGCCAGCTCGACCATCACGTCGAGCACTTCGTTGACCATCTCCGGGTCCAGCGCGGAGGTGGGTTCGTCGAACAGCATCACCACCGGGTCCATGGCCAGGGCGCGGGCGATGGCGACGCGCTGCTGCTGGCCGCCGGAGAGCTGGCCGGGGTGCTTGTGGGCGTGGGCCTTGAGGCCGACGCGGTCGAGCAGCTTGAGGCCCTTGTCCAGCGCTTCGGCCTTGCCCCGGCCGAGGACCTTGACCTGGGCGATGGTGAGGTTCTCGGTGATGGACAGGTGCGGGAACAGTTCGAAGTGCTGGAACACCATGCCGACGCGGGAGCGCAGCTTGGGCAGGTCGGTGTTCTTGTCGGCGATGGAGGTGCCGTCGACGATGATGTCGCCCTTCTGGAAGGGCTCCAGGGCGTTGACGCACTTGATCAGGGTGGACTTGCCGGAGCCGGACGGGCCGCAGACCACGACCACTTCGCCCTTCTTCACCTCGGTGCTGCAGTCGGTCAGCACCTGGAAGTCCCCGTACCACTTGTTGACGTTCTTGATGGAAATCATACGGCTAACCTTTTCTGCAGGAGTTTGACCAGCTGGGAGGCGATGAAGCTGATGCTGAAGTAGACCAGGCCGGCGAAGATGAGGAACTCATGGGGCTGGCCGATGATGTCGCCACGGGAGCGGGCGGCATTGAGGAAGTCCATCAGGCCGACGGTGTACACCAGCGAGGTGTCCTGGAACAGGATGATGCTCTGCTGCAGCAGCAGCGGGGTCATCTTGCGGAAGGCCTGGGGCAGGATGATCAGCCGCATGCACTGGCCGTAGGTCATGCCCAGGGCCTGGGCCGCGCCCATCTGGCCCTTGGGGATGGCCTGGATGCCGGCACGGACGATCTCGCAGAAGTAGGCGGCCTCGAACATCATGAAGGCCACCAGGCACGAGGTGAACGCGCCGATCGGGGTGTCCTCGCCGGTGATCCAGCGCAGGATGAAGGGCACCGCGAAGTAGAACCAGGTGATCACCAGCAGCAGCGGGATCGAGCGGAAGTAGTTCACGTAGAGCCCGGCGATCTTCGACAGCAGCGGGTTGTGGGACAGGCGCATCAGGGCCAGCACGGTGCCCAGGGCGACGCCGCCCAGCACGCCCAGCACCATCAGTTGCAGGGTCATCAGCAGCCCGTCGGCGAGGCCGGGGAGGGCGGGGATGATCGCGGAGAAATCCATCATTTACCCCCTACGGCGATCAGGCCGGGCACGGCGACCTTCCGCTCCACCAGGCGCATGAGCAGCATCAGGCTCATGTTCAGGGTGAAGTAGATGAGGGTGGCCAGGGTGAAGGCTTCGAACAGGTTGGCGGAGAACTCGGCGGTCTGCTTGGTCTGCGCCAGCAGCTCCATCAGGCCGATCAGCGAGGCCACCGAGGAGTTCTTGAAGATGTTGAGGAACTCGCTGGTCAGCGGCGGAATGATGATGCGGAAGGCTTGCGGCAGCAGCACGTAGCGGTAGATGGCCGGCAGGCCGAAGCCCAGGGCGCGGGCGGCGCCGAGCTGGCCCTTGGGCAGGGCCTGGATGCCGGTGCGCACCTGCTCGCAGACGCGGGCGGCGGTGAACAGGCCGAGGCACACGACCACGCTGAGGTAGGCGGAGGTGGCCGGGTTGAGGTCCTGCTTGAACCAGATTTCCAGCGGTTCGGGCAGAAGGTCCGGTACCAGGAAGTACCAGAGGAACAGCTGCACCAGCAGCGGTACGTTGCGGAAGATCTCCACGTAGGTGGTGGCAATGCCGGACACCAGGCGGTTCGGCACGGTGCGCATCACGCCGAGCAGCGAGCCCAGCAGCAAGGCGACGATCCAGGCCACCAGGGCGATGGCGATGGTCCAGCCCAGGCCGGTGACGAACCAGTCCAGGTAGATTTCATCGCCGATGCCGGTGGACTTGAAGAATACGCCCCAGTCCCAGTTGTAATTCATCAGGGTGGTCCCCTCAGGGTCTTTGTCGGTCTGCGGTTGCGGTTGACGGCAGCGGAAGGGGGCGCCCCCTGCCGCTGGCAGGGGGACGGGACGAAGGCGGCGTGGTACGCCCGTTCGCCCTCACGCCCGGTCCGCCTCCTTGTGGGAGGCGGGCGCAACAGGTCAGAGCTCTTCGGCCGACTTGTCGGTGGGGGTGGCGATGAGCTTCTTCAGCTCGTCGCTCATGGGGAAGTTCAGGTTCAGGCTCTTCGGCGGGATGGGCTGGGTGAACCAGGTGTCGTAGATGCCGTTGATCTCGCCGGAGGCGTAGACGTCGGCGATGGCCTTGTCGACCACTTTCTTGAAGGCTTCGTCGCCCTTGCGAACCATGCAGCCGTAGATCTCGTAGGACTGCGGCTGGCCGGTGACGACCCAGTCGTCGGGTTTCTTGGCCTTGGCCATCTCACCGTAGAGCAGGGCGTCGTCCATCATGAAGGCGACGGCGCGGCCGGACTCGAGCATCAGGAAGGACTCTCCATGGTCCTTGGCGGAGATGATGTTCATGCCCATCTGCTTTTCAGCATTCATGGACTTGAGCAGGCGCTCGGAGGTGGTGCCGGCGGTGGTCACCACGTTCTTGCCCTTGAGGTCGGCGAAGTCGTTGATGCCGGCGGTCTTCTTCGACAGCAGGCGGGTGCCGACTTCGAAGATGCCGACGGAGAAGTCGACCTGCTTCTGGCGCTCGAGGTTGTTGGTGGTGGAGCCGCACTCGATGTCCACGGTGCCGTTCTGCACCAGTGGGATGCGGGTCTGGGAGGTGACGAGGTTGTAGCGGACCTTCAGGTCCGGCAGGGCCAGTTCCTTCTTCACGGCTTCGACGACCTTCAGTTGCAGGTCATGGGAGTAGCCGATGGGCTTGCCCGGCTCGGTGCCGAGGTAGGAGAACGGGATGGAGGCGTCGCGGTGACCGAGGACGATGGTGCCGCTGTCCTTGATCTTCTTCAGGGTGCCGGTCAGTTCGTCGGCGATGGCGGGAGCGGAAATCAGGGTCGCAGCGATGGCGGCGGCCAGAACCTTGGGAAGGGTACGCATGTGTTTCAGTCCTCGACTTTGTTTGTTCTTATCGGCGCGATGCGGTTTTCGGCGCCGTCGGGGATCTGTAATGGCAGGATGCGTGCCATCTGTATGGTGTTGAGATGTGTTTGTAACTAATTGAATTTATTGGTTTTTATCTTTATGGGTAGTTGGTCTTCGAGGGGCTTTGTTCGGTGGTTCGGACATTGGATGGAAAGGCGTTCGGTTATCCGAACGTGGGGGCGGTGTTTTAAAGAGATCCGCAGCACTCGATAACCAGCTCGGCATCGCAACAATCTCAGGGGCATAGCGTCTGGAAAGGCGGCTATTCGTAAAGACTGCCGCACAGCAGAAAGGTGGCAGCACAGCGCCAGGGGTTGGCGTCTGCCAGGCCCTGGCGGGCGCCGAAGTCGCTGGCGTCGGCCCAGGCCAGGGCGCTGTCGAGGAAGTCCTCGATGGTGTCGTGGGCCCAGGCGCCGGTCTCCGGGGTGGCGACGGCGCGCAGGCGGTCTTCACGCAGGGCGCGGACGAAGGCGAGGAAGCTGGCGGCGTCCTCCACCTGTTCCAGCCGCTCGTTCAGCGTGGCGCTCATGCCGGCGCTTCGCTGCGGCGGATCTGTTCGAGGATGCTCGGGTCGTCGATCGCCCCGTCGTCCAGCAGCAGGAACAGCTTGCTGATGATCTCGCTGGTGCGCGCATCGCTGTCGGCGAAGGGCAGGTAGAGGTCATCCGCCGGCTTGCCGGCCGGGACGATGCACAGGTAGTTGCCCGGCTCGATATGGATGACGCCGCTGCCCAGGTGCAGCCGGTAGCGCGCGCGGCTGCCGGTGATGTGGGCGTGGTGGCCCTCGCAGCGCACGTTGGCCAACCCCAGGTTGCTCACCAGGGCCTGCACCAGCTCGGCGCGGCGCTGGATGACCTCGGCGCTGCCGGCGTGGGTGCTGGTCTCATCAGTGAAGGCCACGGAGACGATCAGGTCGGCGTCGCGCAGGGTTTCGGAGAGCACCAGCGGCGGGACCTCTTCCAGGGGCAGGCGCGCGCGGTCGCGGACGAATTCGATGGCCTGCAGGGTGATGGTCTCGGTCAGCGGCAGGTAGCGCTGCGCATCGGGGAAGTCGACGAAGGCGTACAGGCCCTGGCCCCAGTTGCGGAATACCTCCTCGCCGTCGTGGGTGGTCCAGCCCCGGGCCCGCAGCAGGCGGGCGGCCACGGCGCTGCGCAGCACGTGACCGGCGAAGCGCATGGACTTCAGGCCGTTCTCCCGTTCGGCCGGGGTCAGCAGGTACAGCTCGCGGAACACCTGCTTGAAGGGCTGCACCCGGCGCTGGGCCACCAGGGCCTGCTGCCAGGCGGAGAGCGCGCCGGCCTGGTACAGGTGCAACGGGTGGGCGATCAGCAGCGGGCCGTCGATGGCACGGGCCGGCCCTGCCAGCGGGCGCAGGGCGAAGGCGTCGCCGTCCAGCCAGCCCAGCCGGCCGTCGCCATCGCGCAGTACCAGGTGGTCCAGCAGCAGGCGCGCCGCCGGCATGCGCAGCAGCTGGCGCAGTTGCGCCGGCTCCAGGGCTTCGCCCCGGGCCATCATGGTTTCCAGGGTCAGGCGGAAGCGGCGGATCTGGTCCTTCATGCGGCCCTGCAGGGCCTTCAGCTCCGCGTGGCCGTCGTGCTTGCGCAGGCCGGCGGGTACGTACTTCAGGCGCTTGCCACCCTTGCTGGCGACCATGACCGGGTTGAGGCCCTGCAATTCCAGCCACAGGTCGTAGCCGTCCAGGTGCAGGCGGTCCGGGGTCTGCTCGGCGATCTCCGCTTCCATCGCCCATTCCAGGCGGGTGGCGTCGCCGTAGCCGGCGGTGCGGGCGAGATTCTCCAGCCCGGCCTGGATGGCCGCCTGGGAGTTGGCCTGGCGTTCGGCACCGTAGCGCTCGACTTCGCGGTGGTAGCGCTTGAGGGCCAGGTAGCGCTCGAGGGTTTCGTCCGTGCCGCTTGTGGGCAGCAGGCCGTAGGCGCGCAGGGCGGCCTGGGCGTGGCGTTGCAGCTTCTTCTCCAGGGCCTTGCGCTCCAGGCCGCGGAAGGCGTCCAGCAGCAGGCGGGTGTTGGGGAAGGCCCAGGGGGTGCCTTCCAGGGCGGCGAGGTAGTCCGCCAGATGCCCGGCGTCGGCCTGGTCCAGGGCGGTTTGCAGGGCGTCGCGGTCCACCACGCCCAGCTCCGGGTCGTCGCTGCTCTGCAGGTCTTCCACCAGGCGCCCGCTGTGGTCGACGGCCAGCGCCAGGTCGAGGTAAAGGCGCTGCAGGGGCTTCAGGTCGCTCCAGCCAAGGGCGTCCAGCACGGCTTCACTGGCCGCGCTGCTGTAGGGCAGGGCGGTGAGCAGGCTGGTGCGGGGGAAACCGGCGAGCTGCCCAGGCAGGGCAGCGGATTCGGTCGAGTCGAGCTGGCCGACATCGAGCAGGGCAGTCAGCGCCCGGCCCTGGGAGTTGTCGTAGTGGTCGTTGAGGGTGCCCCGCTCCAGGCCGAGGCGTGTCAGCTCGCGCACGCCGGCCAGCAGCCAGTGGGCGGTGGAGGTGCCGCGCTCGCCGATCAGGCTGCGCAGCTGCTCGGCGCTTTCCGGCAGTTGGGCCAACGAGCGCTGGACGAAGTCGGCATTGAGTGCGTCCAGCCGTTGTTCGCCTGGGCTGCTGCCTGCTGCGAGCGGCGGCAGGGTGCACAGGCTCTTGGCCCAGGTGCGCACGGCGTGCTCGTGCAGGGCGGCATCCAGGCGGCCGGCGTCGGCCAGGCCCACGGCGAAGCGCCGGATGGCGTCCTCGGCCCTGCCCTGGTAGCTCCCGGCCAGCCGTGGGTGATAGGCGTCTTCGAGGGGGTTGCGGCGGTCCCAGTCGCCACTGAGCAGCCACTGGGCAACGTCCAGCCAGGCATTGTCGACGGGGTGTTCGGCCAGCAGCTCCAGGCAGTCTGCCAGGTTGGGGGTGGTCCAGGCGTTGGCGGGATCGTGCCAGTAATGGCGGGCCACGTAGCCGGGGTGGAGGGCGTGGTCGCTGTCTTCGAAGGCGTGGGCCAGCATGTGCCGCACGCGCCGCTCCAGGGCCTGGAAGCTGTGGGCGCTCGGGTAGGCGGCGACACCGGCGCGGCTGGTGATCTGCAGCAGGCGTTGGCGGGTGTAGCGGTGTTCGGTTTCGTCGTGGCCCAAGCTGCGCGGGAAGACCAGGGCGTCCACCAGGGCCTGTTGGCCGTCGGGGCCGGCTTCGGCGAGGAAGGCGTCGGCCAGGGCCAGACCGTCCACCTCATCCCAGAACGGGTGATGGTGGCCGTCTTCGGCCAGCAGCGCGTCGCGTTCGGGCAGGGCATCCAGGGTGCGGTCGAGGAAGGCGTCGAGCAGGGCGATGCGGGCCTGCTGGTGGGCATCGGCTTGGTAGTGCTGCATGGGGGCGTCCGTTCGTGTTGGGGGTCAGCCGCCGACCAGGGGCACCAGGCGCAGGAAGGTGAGCCGGGCCTGGGCGGGCAGGTCGAGGGAATGGTCGAGGTCGTTAAGCATCTGGCCGTCGAGAAGGATGCGGTAGCGGCGCTGGCGGAAGCCCGCCAGGGCGCGCTGAACTTCGGCTTCGGCGTCGATCCGGGGGGCGTCGGGGCGCTCGGCGTGCGGCTTGATGGCACCTCGCGCGGCCTGGCGGCGGATCTCGTCGTCGCTGAGGTAGTCGGCAGGGGCGCTGGACTGGAGGCGGTCCAGCCAGCCGGCGACCGTCCGTTCGGCCACCTGGTGCAGCACCACCCGGCGGATCAGCTCGCCCAGGGTGAGCCGGGAGTCCTCCAGGTGCAGGTTGAGGTCGGGGGTGAAGGCTTCGTTGCGGGCCCCGCGCAGAACCAGGCTCTCGACGTGCAGCTCGGTGCTCATGCTGGCTCTCCAGGCCGGCGATTCAGGTGGGCGAGCGTAGCGCCGGCGCGGCCGGCAGGAAAGGCCGGCTGCGCGGGTTCGTGGCGGCGGTCACGGCGTCTTGCGGCCGCTCATGTGGCGCAGGTAGGCGACCAGTTGCTCCAGTTGCGCGTCATCGATGACCTGGGCGGGGAAGGCCGGCATACGCGCTTCCGGCCAGCGGCGCAGGCTCTGCGGATCGCGGATGTAGCGCTGCAGGAAGCCTTCAGCGAAGTACTCGGTGGGGTTGTAGGGCAGGTTCAGGTCGGGGCCGAACTGAGCGTCCCCGGCGCCGTTGAGGCGGTGGCAGGCCAGGCAGTTCTTCTGGAACAGGGCTAAGCCGGCCTGGATGTCGGCGCTGGCGTTCTTGGCTGGCAGCAGCGCGGGGAAACGCTCGGCGACGGAGGCCAGGGCGCGGATCTTCGCCACCTGGAAGGGCCATTGCTCGGGGCTGATGCCGCCGGCTTCGGGGGCGGTCCACACCAGGTAGAAGGGGCCGGCGCTGGGCTTGCCCTCGGCCAGGCCCGGCCAGGGCCTGGCCGGGTCCTCCACGGCCAGCCAGGCGCGGGCGCCCTCACGGGCCAGCAGCGGGGCGGCGCTGAGTTCGGCGGCGAAGCCGTCGGTCGCCACGGCCTGCAGGTGCTGCTCCGGCGCCACACCGGGCAGCAGGGCGGCCAGGGGCACGGCCCGGTAGGTCATGGCGCGCTTGTAGGCGACGTCATGGGGGATGCGCACCTCCTGGGCCTGGGGGTGGGCGAGCAGCTCGGCGGTACTCAGGGTGCGGGTACCGTCGGGCAGTTCCAGGGTCAGGTCGGCGGCCTGGGCCAGGCCGGTGGCGAGCAGCAGGGCAAGGAGCAGGTGACGCATCAGGGGGCATTCTCCAACAAGGGCTTGAGCCGGGCGTAGCCGCCGGCATTTTGCACGTTGGTGTAGCCCCGGGCGAGCAGGTCGTCCTGGGCGATGCCGGAGCGCCGGCCGCTGCGGCAGTACAGGATGATGGGGGTGGACGTGTCCGGCGCGACCTCGGCGATGCGCTCGCCGATGTCTTCGAAGCCGATGTAGCGGGCACCGGGGAGCGCGCCTTCCTGGATCTCCTCCGGTGTACGCACATCGATCAGCACGGCGCCCTCCTGCTTCAGAGCCTCCAGGGCGGCGGCCTGGTCGACGTCGCCGGCGACTGCGTGGAGGCTGAGGGAGAGGGCGAGCGGGGTGATCAGAGAGCGCATGGTTCAGTTCCTTCCAAACAGTGACCGGTTGGACCCTAGCACACTCTCAAAGGGCCGCTCGACCGCTTTGGAATAGGGGCTCCAGCGCTGCGGGAGATGCCGCTCCGATGGCGGCGCGCCGGCGAGCCCGCCCGCGCCGCGCCGCGTCGAGCGGGGCGTAGCGCAGGCAGGTGATGGTCAACCGACCAGGCGAGTCAGATTGGGAAGGATCAGGAGGAGCGTGGTGGCAAAGACGATAAGGCTCGCCTGCCGCATCTTCGGCTGTTTGAACATGGCCAACTGCCTTTCTTCTTGTTGGGGTTTGGCATCGGGCCCTTACGGCCTGGCCCGGCGCGGAAACCCCGTGGCGTTGCTGATCGACCGCTCCGGCATGACCCCGCAACGGCCCCTTGCCCATTGAACACTAGGTGCGGCCCGCCCGGCGGCTTAGAACGCTTGGGATCAAGCCGCCGGCCTTTACCCGTAGCTTTGCCATAGCGGCAGGGGTGAGCCTTGGGCCAGAGCCTCGCGTTGACCCCGGGGTCAGCCGACCGTTCGTCTGAGCGCCGTGGTCAATGGCGCTGAGCAGTTCGGTCATTGAGCCGGCGGGCGTCGCCGTTAAGGTAGACCCACCGCGGTCGACCCCGGGCCGGCCCATCTGCCTAACGACAAGAGAGAACGCCATGACCGAAGCATTTATCTACGACGCGGTGCGCACGCCCCGCGGCAAAGGCAAGAAGGACGGGGCGCTGCACAGCGTCAAGCCGGTCAACCTGATCGCCGGGCTGCTCAAGGCCCTGGAGGTGCGCAACACGCTGGACACCAGCCAGGTGGACGACATCGTCCTCGGCTGCGTGACCCCGGTGGGTGACCAGGGCGCCGACATCGCCAAGACCGCCGCGCTGGTGGCCGACTGGGACGAGACCGTCTCGGGCCAGCAGATCAACCGCTTCTGCGCGTCGGGCCTGGAGGCCGTGAACCTCGCCGCGATGAAAGTGCGCTCCGGCTTCGAGGACCTGGTGGTGGCCGGTGGCGTGGAGTCCATGTCCCGTGTGCCCATGGGTTCCGACGGCGGCGCCTGGGCCATGGACCCGGAAACCAACCTGCACACCAGCTTCGTGCCCCAGGGCATCGGTGCCGACCTGATCGCCACCCTGGAAGGCTTCAGCCGCCAGGACGTGGATGCCTTCGCCCTGCGCTCCCAGCAGAAGGCCGCCCGCGCCAGCGCCGACGGCTCGTTCAACAAATCCCTGGTGCCGGTCACCGACCAGAACGGCATCGTGCTGCTGGACCATGACGAGTTCATCCGCGGCGAATCCACCCTCGAGGGCCTCGGCGCGCTCAAACCGAGCTTCGAGATGATGGGCCAGATGGGTTTCGACGCCACCGCGCTGCGCAAGTACAGCCACGTCGAGCGCATCCACCACGTACACACCCCGGGCAACAGCTCCGGCATCGTCGATGGTGCCGCCGCGATGCTCATCGGCTCCGCCGCCAAGGGCAAGGAGCTGGGCCTCAAGCCCCGCGCACGCATCGTCGCCACGGCGGTGACCAGCACCGACCCGACCATCATGCTCACCGGCCCGGCGCCGGCCACCCGCAAGGCCCTGGCCAAGGCCGGGCTGTCGGTGGGCGACATCGACCTGTTCGAGGTCAACGAAGCCTTCGCCTCGGTGGTGATGAAGTTCATGAAGGACATGGGCGTGCCGGAGGAGAAGGTCAACGTCAACGGCGGCTCCATCGCCATGGGTCACCCCCTGGGGGCCACCGGCTGCGCCATCCTCGGCACCCTGCTCGACGAGCTGGAGAAGCGCAATCTGCGTTACGGCCTCGCCACCTTGTGTGTCGGCGGCGGCATGGGTATTGCGACAATCATCGAGCGAGTTTGAGGCCGGAGAATAAAAATGACTGACGCCATCCGTTACGAAAAAGGCCCGGACAACATCGTCGTCCTGACCATCGACATGCCCGGCCAGAGCGCCAACACCATGAACGCGGTGTACCGCGAGGCCATGGGCGCCACCGTGGACCGCCTGGAAGCCGAGAAGGACTCCATCGCCGGGGTCATCGTCACCTCCGCCAAGAAGACCTTCTTCGCCGGCGGCGACCTCAATGAGCTGATCAAGGTCACCCAGGCCGATGCCAACGGCTTCTACCAGATGATCCTCAAGATCAAGGGCCAGTTGCGCCGCCTGGAAAGCCTCGGCAAGCCCGTGGTCGCTGCCATCAACGGCGCGGCCCTGGGCGGCGGCTGGGAAATCTGCCTGGCCTGCCACCACCGCATCGCCATCGACGAGAGCCATGTTCAGCTCGGCCTGCCGGAAGTCACCCTGGGCTTGCTCCCCGGTGGCGGCGGCGTGGTGCGCATGGTGCGCCTGCTGGGCATCGAGAAGGCGCTGCCGTACCTCGCCGAAGGCAAGAAGGTGCGCCCGGACCAGGCTCTCAAGGCCGGCCTGATCCACGACATCGCCAAGGACCGTGACGAGCTGCTGGCCAAGGCCCGCGCCTTCATCGCCGCCAACCCCACGGCCGTGCAGCCCTGGGACGTGAAGGGCTACAAGATTCCCGGCGGCACCCCGTCCACCCCGGCCGTGGCGCAGATGCTGGCCATCGCCCCGAGCGTGCTGCGGGACAAGACCAAAGGCTGCTTCCCGGCGCCGGAGAAGATCATGTGCGCCGCCGTCGAAGGCGCCCAGGTGGACTTCGACACCGCCCAACTGATCGAGGCGCGCTATTTCACCGAGCTGACCACCGGCCAGGTGGCGAAGAACATGATCGGCACCTTCTGGTTCCAACTGAACGAGATCAACGCCGGCAGCTCCCGGCCCAAGGGCCCGGCCCGCTATGAAACCAAAAAGGTCGGCGTGCTCGGCGCCGGCATGATGGGCGCGGGCATCGCCTACGTCTCCGCCGCCGCCGGCATCGAGGTGGTACTCAAGGACGTCTCCATCGAAGCCGCCGAGAAGGGCAAGGCGTACTCCGCCGGCCTGCTGGACAAGAAGGTCGCCCGTGGCCACATGAGCGCGGAGAAGCGCGACGCCTTCCTCGCCCGCATCAAGCCGACCGTGGATGACGCCGACTTCGACGGCTGCGACCTGATCATCGAGGCCGTGTTCGAGAACCGCGAGCTGAAGGCCAAGGTCACCGCTGCCGCCGAGGCGGCTGCCCTGCCGGATGCGGTGATCGCCTCCAACACCTCCACGCTGCCCATCACCGGGCTGGCCACTGCCGTGGCCAAGCCGGAGAAGTTCATCGGCCTGCACTTCTTCAGCCCGGTCGACAAGATGCCGCTGGTGGAGATCATCCGGGGCGAGAAGACCTCGGACGAGACCCTGGCCCGTGGCTTCGACTACGTGCTGCAGATCAGGAAGACCCCCATCGTGGTCAACGACAGCCGCGGCTTCTTCACCTCGCGGGTGTTCGGCACCTTCACCAACGAAGGCATCGCCATGCTCGGCGAGGGCGTGTCGGCGGCGATGATCGAGAACGAGACCCGCAAGGCCGGCATGCCGGTGGGCCCGCTGGCGATCTCCGACGAGGTCTCCATGAGCCTGATGACTCACATCCGCAACCAGACCGCCGCCGACCTCAAGGCCGAAGGCAAAGCGATGCCGCAGCACCCGGCCTTCGCCGTGATCGACCTGATGGTCAACGAGTTCAAGCGCCCCGGCAAAGCGGCCGGCGGCGGCTTCTACGAGTACCCGGCAGGCGGCAAGAAGCACCTGTGGCCGGAACTGAAGGCGCGCTTCGAGAAGGCCGACCGGCAGATCCCGCAGGAGGACGTGCGCGACCGCATCCTGTTCATCCAGGCCATCGAGACCGTGCGCTGCGTGGAGGAGGGCGTGCTGCTGTCCACCGCCGACGCCAACATCGGCTCGATCTTCGGCATCGGCTTCGCCGCCTGGACCGGCGGGGCGTTGCAGTTCATCAACCAGTACGGCCTGGACGACTTCGTCGCCCGTGCCCGCTACCTGGCCGAGCAGTACGGCGAGCGTTTCGAGCCGCCGGCGCTGCTGCTGGAGAAGGCGGCCAAGGGGGAGGGGTTCTGATCCTCTGATGGCGTCACGACAAAGCCGGTCTCGCGCCGGCTTTGTCGTTCCTGGGGATCAGGCGGAGGCTGTCGGCATGGCGCTGCGGGGGATGATCGCGCCGGGATGGCCGATCACGGCAGCCGCAAGGCGGTGCCCGTCTTCGGCGGATACGGCGGGCGGTCGCCGCTGGATGCGTCCGGCCAGGTAGCCCGCAGCAAAGGCATCGCCGGCTGCGCAACTGTCCACCACGCGCGAGACGGGGAGAGCGGGCACCTCGATGCACTGATCGGCGGTTGCGACCAGGCAGGCAGCGGCACCGCGCTTGATCACCACTTCCGCACACCCCAGTTGGAGCGCCCGATCCGCTGCGGCCTGTGCCTCATGGGGACCGTGCAGTCGGCATTCGTCATCCAGCGTCAGCAGGGCGATGTCCGTCAGGGACAGCATCCGCTGGTGCACGGGCCGTGCTTCTTCGACGCTCCAGAGGCCCGCCCGGTAGTTGCTGTCGAAGCCGATCCGGCCGCCCTTGGTCCTGAAGTCGGCCAGCGCCGCCAGCAGCGCCTCGCGCCGCGACGGCGGAAACAGCGCGAGGCTGATGCCGGACAGGTAGAGCATGTCGAGGGGCGGCCGGGCGAGCCGCTCCTCCAGCGCGATCTCGCCGGAAAACCAGCGGCGCGCGGCGCTTTCCCCGCGCCAGTAGTGGAAGCGGCGCTCGCCCAGCGCATCGACTTCCACCAGGTACAGCCCCGGGCGTTGGCCTGGGAGCCTGGCCACCCGGCGGGTGTCGATGCCTTCGTCTTTCCAGGCGTGGAGCATCTGCTCGCTGAGGGGGTCGTCACCGAGGGCGCTGAGGTATTCGACCTGGTGCGTTGTCCCGGCCAGCAGGCGGGCAAGGTAGAGGGCGGTGTTCAGGGTGTCGCCGCCGAAGCCGCGCCTGAGCGGGGTTCCGGCGAGTTCCACCATGCACTCCCCAAGGCAGGCGATGCGCATGCGATCACCCCCGCTCGGGTGCGCGATAGGCGATGCAGTCCACCTCGACGCGGCAGTCGATCACCATGCTGGAGACCACGCAGGCCCGCGCTGGCGGGTGTTCGCCAAAGAACTCCAGGAACACGGCGTTGAAGGCGGTGAAGTCCCGGGGGTCGTCCAGCCAGACACCGCAGCGCACCACGTGCTCGGGCCCGTAGCCGGCCTCTTCGAGTATCGCCACCAGGTTGCGCAGGCACTGGCGCGCCTGGGGGACGATGCCGCCGTCCACCAGCACACCGTCCAGCAGCGGCGTCTGGCCCGATACATGGAGCCAGCCGTCGGCCTCCACGGCGCGGGCGAATGGCATGGGCTGGGTGGCACTGCCGGTGGCCCGGGCATAGCGTTTCAACTCGGTCATGGGGAACTCCTTCAGGTCCGTTCGAGTGGGTTGCGGGTGAGGAAGCGACCAGCCCTGTTCGGGCAGGCTTCGCCTGGGCGGTAGGCCAGGGTGCCGTTCACCCATACGGCATGAATGCCGGCTGCAGGGCGCAGCGGGTCCGCGAAGCTGGCGACGTCTGAAATGCTCAGTGGATCGAAGAGCACCAGGTCGGCCCAATGGCCAGTGCGGATCAGGCCACGTTGCGCCAGCCCGAAGCGACCGGCGGGAAGCGAGGTCATCTTGCGCACGGCTTCTTCGAGGCTGAACAGGCCGATGTCCTGGGCGTAGTGGCCAAGCACCCGGGCGAAGGTGCCCCAGAGACGGGGGTGCGGGTGCGGGTCTTCCGGCAGGCCGTCCGAGCCGATCATGGTCAGCGGGTGCGCGAGGATGCGTTGCACGTCCGTCTCGCTCATGCAGTGGTACACCGCGCCGGCGGGTTGCAGGTGTCGCGCCGTCTCCAGCAGGGGCAGGTCCCAGGTGGCGGCGATATCGGCGAGGGTGCGGCACGCCATGTGGGGATGGGGCTCCGACCAGGTGATCAGGATGTCGTAGGCATCAGTGACCTGGCCGAGGTCGAGGGTCGAGGCGCTGGCGGTATAGGGGTAGCAGTCCCAGCCCAGGGGTTGGCGCGTGCTGGCGTCTTCCAGGTGGGCGAGCACCTCGGCGCTGCGCCCCCAGTTGCCGGCCCCTGCGCACTTGAGGTGGGACACCACCACCGGGCTGTCGGCGTGGCGGCCTATGGCGAAGGCTTCGTCGAGCGCGTCGAGAATGCCGTCGAACTCATCGCGCAGGTGCGTCGCGTACAGGCCGCCGTGAAGGGCCAGTTCCTCGGCCAGTTGGCGCACCTCTTCGATGTCCGCAGCGCGGGCCGATGCATAGGCCAGCCCGCTGCTCAGGCCGATGGCACCATCGGTCAGGCAGGCCGCCAGCTCCGCTCGCATGGCCCGGATTTCGGACTGGGTGGCGCTGCGATCGAGGCGGTCCAAGTGGTTGTTGCGCAGGGCGGTATGCCCCACCAGGGCGGCGACGTTTACGGACGGTGCCGCCTGCTCCACCGCATCTCGGTAGTCGGCGAAGCGCCCATAGCGGAACGCTTCGGCCGGTCCCAGCAGGTTCATCGGGTCCGGCAGGTCGCCGGACAGCCTGACGGGGGCGGCGCTGATGCCGCAGTTGCCGACGATCACGGTGGTCACGCCCTGGCCCAGCTTGGGCAGCATCGCGGGGCGCTTGATCACTTCCATGTCGTCGTGGGTATGCGCGTCGATGAAGCCCGGGGCCAGGATCAGCCCTTCGGCGTCGAACACCCGGTTGGCCGTGCTGCCGCCGGCGGTCTCGCCGATGTGGGCGATGCGTCCCTGGCTGAGCCCGACATCGGCGACGAATTCCTCCGTGCCGCTGCCATCCATGACCCGTGCGTTTCGGATCAGCGTGTCGTAGTGCGTCATGCCTCAGTCCCCCAGTGGTAGTCGGTCGCCGTCCTGGCGGTATTCGTCCAGTGCCAGCTTCGCCCGGCGCAGCAGTTCCTGGCTGGCGTCGACGTTGCGCAAGGCGAGTTCCGTGGCGAGCAGGTCGATGACCAGCAGCATCCCGTAGCGGGCTGCCGTCGGTTTGTGGATGAAGTCGGTTTCGTCGAGGTGCAGCCCGAGCACCACGTCCGCCAGTGGGGCCAGCGGCCCGTCTTCGCGGGTGATGGCGAGAATCCGGGCGCCATAGCCACGCGCCAGGCGCAGGATGTCCGGCATGTCCGGGAGCGCGCCGGTGAGGGAGAGGACAATGAGCACGTCGCCCTCCGCGCAGGTCGAGGCGACCATGCGCATCATCACCGGGTCGTGATAGGCGGAGACCGGATAGCCCAGCCGTACCAGCCGGTATTGCACCTCCATGGAGAACACCGTGGAGCAGCCACCCATGCCGAAGGCATGGATGCGCCGCGCGCCGGCCAGCAGGTCGACGGCGGCCTCCAGGCGTGCCCTGTCGAGCCCGTCGAGGTGGCGGCGCAGGCTGGTTTCGATGTCCGCCAGCATCTGGCCGTGGAAGGGCGAGACCGGCGTTGCCGCTCCCGCCAGGAAGCGCTGGCCGACCCGCGAGGCCCGGGCCAGCTTGAGGCGCAGTTCCCGCAGGTCGTCGCAATCCATCAGCCGGGCGAAGCGCGACATGGCGGCCTTGCTCACGCCGGCCTTGTTGGCCAATTGGTCGATGCTGGCCGCTGCGGCGAAGGCGACGTCGTCCAGCACTGCCTCAGCGATGCGGGCGGCGTTGCCGCTGAGCTTTTCCCGGCGGCTGCGGATGAGGTACAGGATGTCCATCAGAGCACCAGCGCCAGGCCGCCGGTGAGCGCCAGGGCGATCAGGGAGATCAGTGTTTCCAGCACCGTCCAGGTCTGCAGGGTCTGGAGCACGGACAGGTTGAAGTACTCCTTGATCAGCCAGAAGCCGCCATCGTTGACGTGGGAGAGGATCAGCGAGCCCGCACCCGTGCTCAGTACCAGCAGCTCCGGATGGGGGTAGCCGCTGGCCAGGGCGATGGGGGCGACGATGCCGGCGGCGGTGGTCATGGCCACGGTGGCCGAGCCGGTGGCGATGCGCATGAGCGCGGCGACCAGCCACCCCAGCAGCAGGGGCGACAGCTCGAAGTGCGAGGACAGGGCGACGATCTCGGTGGTGATGCCGGTCTCCATGAGGATGCGATTGAGGCCGCCACCGGCCCCCACCAGCAGGGTGATGGCGGCGGTGGGTGCCAGGCAGTCGGTGCTGAACTTGAGGATCGCGTCGCGGTTGAAACCTCGCGCCAGCCCCAGGCTCCAGAAGCTGAAGAGGGTGGCGATCAGCAGGGCGACCACCGAGTTGCCGACGAACGAGAGAACCTGGTTGAGCCCGCTGCCCCGGGGGCTCAGCGCATCGGCCCAGCCTCCGAGCAGCATCAGCGCCACCGGTAGCAGGATGGTGCCGAGGGTGATGCCGAAGCCTGGCAGCGAAGCGGATGAGCCCTCGGCGCGGAGCAGTTGTTCGCCGATGGGGTTGTGGGCGGGCAGGTGGATGCGCGGTGCCACCAGCCGGGTGAAGAGCGGGCCGGCGATTGCCGTAGTGGGTACGCCCACCAGGATGGCGTAGAAGACCGTCCGCCCGACCTGGGCCGAGTATTCACCCACCGCCAGCATGGCAGCGGGGTGGGGGGGGACCAGCCCGTGGACCACCGACAGCCCGGCCACCATGGGCAGGCCGGTCATCAGGATCGACACGCCGACCTGGCGGGCCACCGTGAAGGCGATGGGCACCAGCAGCACGAAGCCCACTTCGAAGAACAGCGGCAGGCCGCACAGGAAGGCGATGGCCGCCATGGCCCAATGCGCATTGCGCTCGCCGAAGCAGGCGATCAGGGTCTGTGCAATGCGTTCCGCACCGCCGGACTCGGCCATCATCTTGCCGAGCATGGTGCCCAGGGCGACCACCAGCGCAATGTGGCCGAGCGTGCGGCCGACGCCGGCCTCGTAGGCGGTCATGATCTCGTGGGGAGGCATCCCGGCGGAGAGGGCGAGCCCCATGGAAACCAGGGTGATGACGATGAAGGGGTTGAGGCGGTAGCGCGCGATCAGCAGCACCAGGGCGATGATGGCGATGAGGGCGTGGAGCAGCAGGTGACTGCCGGCGGTGGCGGGCATCGTGTCCTCCTTGGTCGAGGCAAAGGCCGACCGTCCCGCGCGCAGGGGCGGGGCGGCTCGTTCGTGGGATGGGGGCTAGAAGAAGGTTTCCACCGCGCCCCGGACGCGGTAGCCGTCATCCACCAGCAGAAGCTGGCGCCACTTGTCGAAGGTCAGGCAGGGGTGGGAGATGTCGAAAGCCAGCATGTCCCCCACGCGCAGGTCGGCGTCGGGAGGCGTTTCCATGAAGGCGTGCTGGTCCATCATCCGTGTGAGTGTCCAGGCCGCTGGCGCGGCTGTCGGCTGGTTTCCTTCGCCGGGGCGGTGGTGCAGCGCCGGCAGCGGCATGCCGGCATCGAACGCGGCGTCGCGCTTGCCCAGGCCCACGATCGCCAGGCCCGGTTCGGGCAGGGCCTGCACATGGGCCCAGAGCTGCAATGCCGGGAGCAGGCTGCTGCCCATCTCCTGGGCCACGGCATTGCTGGCGTGGATGCGCCGGGCCGCCTCGCGGTAGATGCCGGCGTCATGCGTCAGGTAGCAGCCCGGGCGCAGCACCACCTGCAGCGGCCTGCCGATGTCCTGGCCGCTGAAGGTCTCCGCTACCACGTCGAACCAGGCGGAGCCGGCACCGGAGAGAATCACCTCGGGTTCGCCGAAGCGGCCTTCGCTGGCCAGTCGGCGGGTGCGCTCCAGCACATGGCCGAGCAACTGGCGGACCTGATGCTCCTCCTGCAGCACGCCTTCGTAGACCTCGCAGCCCACCAGGCTGATCGCCTGGGGCCAGCGTGCGATGGCGGCCAGCACCTCGGCTTCCTGGGCTGCATCCCGAACGCCGGTGCGCCCTCCCTGCGTACCGAACTCCAGCAGCACCCGCAGGCGCTGGCCGGCCTCGCTGAAATGGCGCCCCAGTGCCTCGACGTTGGTTGGCGACTCCACCAGGCAGAAAAAGTCGAAATCAGGGTCTTGGAGCAGGCGCGAGATGATCGCCATGTTGGCCTTGCCCACCAGTTGGTTGGCCATCAGCACGCGGCGCACGCCGTGGTTGCGTGCGGCCTGGACCTGGGGCGCGGTGGCCAGGGTGATGCCCCAGGCGCCGTGTTCCAGTTGCCGGTGGAACAGCGCCGGGCTCATGGTGGTCTTGCCATGGGGGGCCAGTTGCACGCCATAGGCCTGGATGAACCGGCTCATCCAGGCCAGGTTGTGTTCGATACGATCCTGGCGCAGGACGGCTACGGGCAAGCTGACATCGTCAGCGAGAAGCTCCCAGCCCAGCATCGGGACATCGCCAATGCGGCTGTTGGCAGGGCTCGGGCCCAGGCCTTTGCCGTTGGGATCGAGGGGGCGCTCTTGAAACTTATTTTCATCCACCGCGTGTTCCTCCATGGCTTTGTGAAAAGAAGTACCAATCCGTTGTGGAGGGCGCCACTGGCCGGCAACCGCGAGCAGGCGTTGGCCGATGCACTCCTGTCAGCCAGGTGAATCAGTCGCAGATCCAGGGATGAGGCGGGGCTTCAGAAAGGGGGTGTCGGATTCCTGAGGTGAGATTTGCTCAGGCTGGCTGGGTCGGGATCGAATTCATCAGCCGCTGTGGTCGATTGCAGTCCCGGTATGGGACGGCGCAACCCGTCCTGATCGGTTCTATCCGCTTCTCGAACTCTCCATGAGTCTTCCGGCATCCGGTCGGATGCGAGGGTGGGGACGGTGGTTCGGCAGGCCTGCGCAACGTGCTGTCCGCACGCACCTGGGCGACTGTCGGCCGCTATAATGCGCGGCATTCTGCATAGGAGCCTCCATGTCGAGCCACGCTCTGCACAACGTCATCGCAATCATCTGGTTCATCATCTGTTGGGTCGGCTACACCCGCTACGCCATCTGGAAGGGTCGCGACACCCCCTGCCTCGCCTCGGTCATGCACCTCTACCGCGAGGACTGGATGCGTCGGCTGCTGATGCGCGACAACCGCATCGCCGATGCCAGCGTGATCGCCAACCTGGAGCGCAATGCTTCCTTCTTCGCTTCCAGCACCCTGATCATCCTCGCCGGCGTGCTCACCGTGCTGGGCTCTACCGAGCGCGCGGTGTCGGTCCTCGCCGACCTGCCGTTCGTGCAGTCGGCCACCCGCGGCATCTCCGAGGTGAAGCTGCTGTCCATCGCAGTGGTGTTCGTCTATTCCTTCTTCACCTTCAGTTGGTGCATGCGCCAGTACAACTTCGCCGCCGTGCTGGTGGGTTCGGCCCCGCTGATCGGCGAGCGCAACGTGGGTGATCAGGAGCGCAAGGACTTCGCCGTGCGCGCCGCACGGGTCATCTCCCTGGCGGCCAACCAGTTCAACCTGGGCCTGCGCAGCTACTACTTCGGCCTGGCCATGCTGGCCTGGTTCATCAACCCCTGGTTCTTCATGATCGTGACGGCGGGCGTGGTGCTGGTGCTGTACCGCCGCGAGTTCCATTCCGCTGTTCTGGACGTGATGGTCTACACCCCGACCCGGGCACCCGAGCCGCCCAAGGAGAAAGAGGAATGAGTCTGCCGTTCTGGTGTGTGTTCTTCGCCGCGTTGCTGATCTACATCGCACGGATTCCCGTGGGCAAGGCGATGAAGGAGGAGGGCAGTGGTTACGACAATCACAACCCCCGGGCTCAGCAGGCGCGCCTCACCGGTTTCGGGGCGCGGGCTCTGGCGGCGCACATCAACAGCATCGAGATGTTCCCGCTGTTCGTCGCCGGGGTGCTGATGGCCCACACCACCGATACCCGTGGCTGGCTGGTGGATGGCCTGGCGCTGACCTTCATCGCGGCGCGGCTGGTGTTCCTGTTCTGCTACTGGCGCGACCTGTCGACCCCGCGCAGCCTGGCCTGGTTCGTCAGCCTGCTGTGCTGCCTGGTGCTGATGCTCAGCCCGGCACTCTGATCCCCATGGCCCCGGTCAGGCCGGGGCGCATTTCTGCCGAGCGCTGCCAGCCGAGCAGCGCCTGGCCCTTCAAGCCAGTATGCGCAACCTCACCCACCACGGGCGGCGGACGGCCGCCCGGCGTAGGCGTCCCGGGTGGCCGGGCATGCCGGCTCGTCCTGGGACGGCTGGCTGGCCGCGAGCAATAAGTCCAGCGCCTGGGAGGCGGACTCCTCGGCAGCGGCGAGGCGGTCTTCGGTGGTGGGTTCGCAGGCACTGAGCGCCAGCGTGAGGGCGAGACAGAGGGGCAGGGCGAAGTGTTTGCGCACGGTGGTCCTCCTGGACAAGGCGGACGCTAGGGCATGAGGCCGCCAGCCGGGGCTGCCCGGCGGTTGACCGACGGCGGTATCATGCGCGCCTTACCGCCAACGCCATGGGAAGTACCGGATGAGCGAAAACCCGATCTTCGACAACGCCCAGCGATTCCTCGCTGTGCTGCGTCACTGCCAGGTCCTCGGGATGCGCGTACACAGCGCCGACCACAAGGGCCTGACCCTCTGCCTGCCGTACAGCGAGCAGATCATCGGCAACCCGGAGACCGGCGTGATCCATGGCGGCGCCATCACCACCCTGATGGACACCACCTGCGGCATTTCCACCGTATGCGTGCTGCCGTCCTTCGAGATCTGCCCGACCCTGGACCTGCGCATCGACTACATGCACCCGGCCGAGCCGAACAAGGACGTCTACGGGTTCGCCGAGTGCTACCGCGTCACACCGAATGTGATCTTCACCCGTGGCTACGCCTACCAGGACGACCCCGAGCAGCCTATCGCCCACGTGGTCGGCGCCTTCATGCGCATGGGCAAGGCCATTGGCGGGAAGACCGGCAAAGCTGGAGGTGCGGCATGAGCCTGGACCTGAGCGCCCTGGTGCGCGAAGCCCACGAGAAGAACGATTACGACGCCCTGGTGAGCGCCATCCCCTATGCGCGTCTGCTGGGTATCGAGTGCCTGCGGCTGGGCGACGACATGGTCTTTCGCCTGCCCGCCAGCAAGGACAGCATTGGCAACCCGACCTTGCCGGCGATCCATGGCGGGGTGATCGCGGGGTTCATGGAACACGCGGCGATGCTGCACCTGCTGACCTTCATGGGCACGCCACATTTGCCCAAAATCATCGACTTCTCGATAGATTACCTGCGCGCCGGGCACTATCGTGACACCTACGCCCACTGCCAGGTCTGGCGACAGGGGCGGCGTGTCGCCAACGTCGCCATCACCGCCTGGCAAACCACTCAGACCGAGCCCATTGCCACTGCTCGAGCCCACTTCAAGGTCGACGAACCCTGACCCGTGGCCGGGCGCGATGTGCCCGGTCCATGCAACAAGGAATCCTGGATGGATGCACTCCTGATCCTCGGCGGCCTGCTGTCGATCCTCTTCAGCCTGGTCTGGCTGGTCATGCTGGCTTTCGGTACCAGCCTGCTGTGGGGCTTCGGCAGCCTGTTGCTGCCGCCGATCACCCTGGCCTACATCGCGGCGCACTGGCGCACTGCGCGCAAGGCCGTGATGCTCCTTGCGCTGGGCATCATCCCACTGGTGGTGGGCCTGACCATGCTCGCCTACCGCGACCCCGAGCGCCTGCACGCGCTGCTCAGCCTCGACTGGGCCAAGCCGGAGAAGCAGGCCCCGGGCGAACTGGTCATCCACCTGCGAGGCGAACTCAACGGCCAGCCTTTCATGCCCCAGCAGGCCGAGCTGATCGAAGGTGTGCTGAGCCTGCGCGAAGGGCAGGACTTCTTCGCCCGCCGCGAGGTGAGCATCCGCCTGCCCAGCCAGCCCGAGGGCGACGTGCGCCTGGACATTCTCCCGGACGATCCGGGCAGCAAGCCCGAAGTGGAAATAAGCTGGTTGCTCCCCGAGCAGGAGCTGCCGGAGGCCCGCCGCCTGAGCAAGGGCTACACCCTGCACCTGGACCTCAAGCGCACCGGCCCCAATACGCTGGCCGGCGGCTTCCACCTGGTGCTGCCGCCGCAACTGCGCACCACCTTGAGCGGCGATCTGGAGCTGTTCACCGACCGCCTGCGCTACGTCAACGGCCAGGTCGATCTGCGCCACGACTCCCAGGACACCCTGGCCTACGTCGCCCGTGACTACCTGCAACGTCGTTTCGCCACCCGCGAGGTGCAGGTCACCCATCTGCCCCCGGTGAGCCTGCCGTCCCGTGACCTGGACCTGGACGTGGAGGCCCGCATCGACGGCGTGGCCCAGCGCCTGCCGCTGCAGTTCCTCAAGAGCGACCTGCGTGGCTGGACCATTCGTGGTGATGCCTTCCCGCCGTTGCCCGCCGTGGAGGCCAAGCCCGCCACCGCCGAGGCCGAGCCCGAAGAGGCGCGCCCCAGCCGCCCGGTGGACCGCCGCCAGCGCTTTTCCCTGGAACGCCTGCTGACCAACCCCAACCGCTACCAGAACCTCACGGTACGGGTGCAGACCGCCCGAGGCAGCCAGGTGGAAGGGCGCTTCACCGGGATCAACCCCGATGGCCAGGTGGTCATCCAGCGCAACGTCTCCGGTGCCGGTTCCGCCAGCTTCGTGCTGCGCCCCGAAGAAATCGCCCGGATCGAATTGCTGGAGCCCTGAACCCGCTTCCACCCCGCCAGGCGTGCGCTCCCGCGCATCCTGGCGACGCCGCTCGTAGCGTCGTGTGAAAAAAGCCCTTGAAATTCCACAGCATGGCCCCATCTCGGCTGACATCCGCCGCCCCTGCGGCTTCAACCGTCCTTGGAGCTAGATGACCATGAGTGTGGAAACTCAAAAAGAAACCCTGGGCTTCCAGACCGAGGTGAAGCAGCTGCTTCACCTGATGATCCATTCCCTCTATTCGAACAAGGAAATCTTCCTCCGCGAGCTGATTTCCAACGCCTCCGACGCCGCCGACAAGCTGCGTTTCGAAGCCCTGGCCAAGCCCGAGCTGCTCGAAGGCGGTGCCGAGCTGAAGATCCGCGTGAGCTTCGACAAGGACGCCAAGACCGTCACCCTCGAAGACAACGGCATCGGCATGAGCCGCGATGAAGTCATCGCCCACCTCGGCACCATCGCCAAGTCCGGCACCGCCGACTTCCTGAAGAACCTCTCCGGCGACCAGAAGAAGGATTCGCACCTGATCGGTCAGTTCGGCGTGGGCTTCTATTCCGCCTTCATCGTCGCCGACAAGGTGGACGTGTTCACCCGCCGCGCCGGCCTCTCCGCCGCCGAGGGTGTGCACTGGTCCTCCCGCGGCGAGGGCGAGTTCGACATCGCCAACGTCGAGAAGGCCGAGCGCGGCACCCGCATCGTCCTGCACCTGAAAGCCGGTGAGGAAGAGTTCGCCGATGGCTGGCGCCTGCGCAACGTCATCAAGAAGTACTCCGACCACATCGCCCTGCCCATCGAACTGCCGAAGGAGCACCACGGCGAAGAGAAGGACAAGCCGGCCGAGCCCGAGTGGGAGACCGTCAACCGCGCCAGCGCCCTGTGGACCCGTCCGCGCACCGAGGTGAAGGACGAGGAGTACCAGGAGTTCTACAAGCACATCGCTCATGACTTCGAGAACCCGCTGTCCTGGAGCCACAACAAGGTCGAAGGCAAGCTGGAATACACCTCGCTGCTCTACGTACCGGGCCGCGCACCGTTCGACCTGTACCACCGCGAAGCGCCGAAGGGCCTCAAACTCTACGTCCAGCGCGTGTTCATCATGGACCAGGCCGAGCAGTTCCTGCCGCTGTACCTGCGCTTCATCAAGGGCGTGGTGGACTCCAACGACCTGTCCCTGAACGTCTCCCGCGAGATCCTCCAGAACGGCCCGGTGATCGACTCCATGAAGTCGGCACTGACCAAGCGCGTGCTGGACATGCTGGAGAAACTGGCCAAGAACGAACCCGAGCAATACAAGGGCTTCTGGAAGAACTTCGGCCAGGTCCTCAAGGAAGGCCCGGCGGAAGACTTCGCCAACAAGGAGAAGATCGCCGGCCTGCTGCGCTTCGCCTCCACCCACGACGAGAGCGGCGAGCAGAGCGTCGGCCTGGCCGACTACATCGGCCGCCTGAAGGACGGCCAGGACAAGGTCTACTACCTCACCGGCGAGTCCTACGCCCAGGTGAAGAACAGCCCGCACCTGGAAGTCTTCCGCAAGAAAGGCATCGAAGTGCTGCTGCTCACCGACCGCATCGACGAGTGGCTGATGAGCTACCTCACCGAGTTCGACGGCAAGCAGTTCGTCGACGTCGCCCGTGGCGACCTGGACCTCGGCAAGCTGGACTCGGAAGAGGACAAGAAGGCCCAGGAAGAAGTCGCCAAGGCCAAGGAAGGGCTGGTGGAGCGCCTGAAGGGCGCACTGGGTGAGCAGGTGGCCGAGGTGCGTGTCTCTCACCGCCTGACCGATTCCCCGGCGATCCTCGCCATCGGCGAACAGGACCTGGGCCTGCAGATGCGCCAGATCCTCGAAGCCAGCGGGCAGAAGGTGCCGGACTCCAAGCCCATCTTCGAGTTCAACCCCAGCCACCCGCTGATCGAGAAGCTCGACAACGAGCAGGATGAAGAGCGCTTCGGCGAGCTGTCCCACATCCTCTTCGACCAGGCCGCCCTGGCCGCCGGCGACAGCCTGAAGGACCCGGCCGCCTACGTGCGCCGCCTGAACAAGCTGCTGGTGGAACTCTCCGCCTGAGTCGAACGGTCGTAACCGCTGCCATGAAAAAGCCCGCGTCAGCGGGCTTTTTCATGGGGCATTGGCGATCAGAAGATGCCTTGCTTGCTGGCCTCCAGGATGGTGGCCTTGTTGTTGTCGTAGTGAACCTGATTCAGCTGGGTAAAGGGGTTGGCAATGAAAGCACCCGGAAGCAGGAGAATCTGGAACCAGGTGCGGACGCCATCCTGCTTGGACAGCCTGGCCAGTTCCTGCCCGCTGCGATCACGGTAGATGGTTTCAGTGATCACATGCTCTTCTGCAGTTGCCGGGATGACGGCGAATGTGAAGCCACTGATGAAAGCCAGTGCCATGCTCCCGTGGCCGTCACTGGTCACCTTCACTTCCGCCGTGATGTCCGCATCGCCGAAGCCTTCATTGACCGAGGAGAACAGGTTCGATTCCTTGTAGGCCTTGCCGACGATGTCTGACCACGCTTTGACGGCAGCCGGTGGAACGGCGCTTTGCTCATCGTTCATCCTGATCTGGCCTTCCACGACATAACGCATCGAAGGCTTCTGTTCCTTGGCCGCCGGCCAGGCGCCCAGGTCAGCGGTTTCGCCGGAGCGGAAGCCCGCGCAACCGGTGAGCAGGGCCAGGCCCAGGAAGAGGGCGGAGATTCGCAGGAGACGGGTCATTTCGTGTGTTTCCCAAGGTCGGATTGATACTGGTTGAGCAGGTCGTCGAGCGCGCTGCGGCGCTCCGGGCTGCCGTTGACGGTGCCCATCGAGTAGAGCGAGACGCTGTGTTCGGCGTGCTGGCGGGTCTGGTAGCTGTAGAGCAGCTTGCCCTGTGCATCGCTGACCTGGAGGCGGCCGCTGACGTTGGACTCGTCGATGTGGGTCGTGCCGCCGAACCAGATGTAGCCGGTCAGGGTCACGATGGCGAAGGGGAAGTAGCCGCCATAGGGCCGACGGTGGACGTTGTAGGTGTCGAAGCTGAACGAGAGCACCTGGTCATCGGCCGTGATGGCCTGGCCGGGCATGCGCACGTTGCTGAACCGATTGCTCGCCTTGAGGTAGTTGCCCAGGCTGAGGGTCATGCCGGTGGACTGGGTCTTTCCGGCATTCCAGTTGACAAAGGTCTTGTCGGTGACCTCCACGCTGGCCAGGGCGACGCTCTGCTGGCTGGTGGTGGCGGTCTTGTCGGGAGTGGGGAAGTCCGTGCCCTGGGGCACGGTAGCGCACCCGGTCAGCATCGACAGGGCGAGAAGGACAGCGGCGAAAGGCCCCTTCATGTCACGCTCCTTGTGAGGGAAATGGTTGAGTGTTCTTGGTGCCGGGAAAACGGCGGCGAGATGATGCCGATATGATGGCGCCGCTGCAACGGGGCACCGTGATCCCATACAGCGAAACGCGAAACCCTGCACGAATGGCCGGCGGAGCCTGTCCAAACGGTCGCATGCGCTTGGTGCGCGGTAGCGCTAAGCTCCACTGCCGGCCGATGAGGCCCCGCCGAGTGGCTGCCCGACCCATCCGTCCCGAGAGAGGTGATCCATGACCCAGATCCGCGCCCATGCCATCCGTTATGAACTCGACGGGCAGGCCTTCGAAGGCCAGTTGGTCTACGACCCCAGCGTGCAGGACCCGCGCCCCGGGTTGGTGATGGCGCCCAACTGGTTCGGCATCACCGAGACCGCCGTGGAGACGGCGCGCCAGGTGGCCGAGGAGCGGCGTGTGGTGCTGGTGGCGGATCTCTATGGCGCCGAGGTGCGGCCGAAGGATGCCGAGGCGGCGGCTGCTGCCATGCAGCCGCTGAAGGAGGATCGCGCCTTGCTGCGCCGCCGCATGCAGGCCGCGTTGCAGGCCCTGCTTGCACAACACGCGGTGGCCATCGATCCCCAGCGCCTGGCGGCCTTCGGCTTCTGCTTCGGCGGCACCTGCGCGCTGGAGTTGGGCCGTGCCGGGGCCGAGCTCAAGGCCTTCGTCTCCTTCCATGGCGCGCTGGACACCTCCGACCCCACCGATGCCCGCCACATCAAGGGTGCCGTGCTGGTGCTGGACGGCGCCTCCGACCCGCTGGTGCCGCGCACGCAACTGCCGGCCTTCGCCGAGGAAATGAGCGCCGCCGGGGTTGACTGGCAGTTGCTCAGCTACGGCGGGGCGGTGCATTCCTTCACCGACCCCGAAGCGGATCGCCCCGGCGTCGCGCAGTACAACCCGAAGGTGGCACGGCGGGCCTTCGCCGCCATGGACGCATTGCTGGATGAAGTCTTCCTGTAGCGGCCAGCCGGCGCTTGGCAAGGGAATGGGATGATGGCATTTTGCCGGAGTCCCGCCCCCTGATTGCGCCTGCCGGCATTTGACCGGATGGGCAAGAGGGCATTGACTCCAGACATGCCAGTCGCTGCCCCGAGACCCATCCGATGTTCGATCTCTCCCGGTTTTTCTTCGACCACGACCAGCCCACGCTGCTGGTCTTCGGCAGTCACGACCCCTGGCTGGTGCTGTTGTCGGTCTGCATCGCCATCTTCACCTCCGCCATGGCCCTGCAACTGGCCGGCATGGCTCGCCTCAGCCGCGTCCCGCTGTACCGCCAACTGGCCCTCGTCACGGGGGCTGTGGCCCTGGGGGGCGGTGTCTGGGCCATGCACTTCATCGGCATGTTGGCCTTCCAGTTGTGTGCAGCCGTGCGCTACGACCCCGGCCTGACCGTGCTCTCGATGCTGCCCAGCCTGTTCGCCTCCTGGATTGCGCTCAACCTGCTGGCACGTCGCCGGGTGTCGCTGGTGCAGTTCGCCACCGGCGGCGTGCTGGTGGGGGCCGGAATCGGCGCCATGCACTACAGCGGCATGGCCGCCATGCAGTTGGCGCCGCTGCTGCGCTACGACCCGCTGATGTTCGGGCTGTCGATCCTGGTTGCGGTGGTGTTGGCGATCATCGCCCTGTGGGTGCGCTTCGGCCTGCGGGGGCGTGTTGGCGGCGTTTGGGCCATCCTGCTCAGTGGCACGGTGATGGGGCTGGCCATCAGCGGCATGCACTACACCGGTATGGCGGCGGCACGCTTCACCGGCGTCGAGGAGTTCAGCATCCCGCGCCCTGTGGTCGGGGCGGCCTACCTGGCGATGGCGGTGGCCATGGCCACCGTGGCCTTCAGCCTGTTGGTGGCAGCGGTCAACGGCCTGCTGCGCTACCGCGAGCTGTACCGTGAGCTGGAGTCCGGCCGCGACCACCTCAATTCGCTGCTGGATGCCGCCTTCGAGGTGATCTTCACCATCGATCACCAGGGCATCATCCGTTCCGTCAACAATGCCGTCTCCGGCCTGTACGGCTGGCGGCCGGACGAGCTGATCGGGCAGCACATGGGCCTGCTCATGCCCGAGCGGCATACCCGCCAGTTCACCGAGGCACTGGATCAGTACCGCCGTACCGGCCTCTCCCGGCTCTCCGGTAGCGAGTTGGAGCTGTCGGGTATCACCCGTGACGGACGCGAGATCCCCGTCCGCGTCAGCCTCGGCGTGACCCAGCGCGACGGTAATCCCTGGTTCGTGGTGTTCGTCGCCGACATCAGTGAGCGCAAGGCCATGGAACAGGCCCTGCGCGACAGCGAGCAGCAATACCGGTCGTTGATCCGCAACATTCCCGGTGTCTCTTTCCGCTGCCTGATGGACGAGCGTTGCAGCACCCGCTTTGTCAGCGATGCCGTGCGCCGCGTCACCGGCTGGCCGGCGGAGACCTTCATGAGTGGCGAGCGCTCGCTGATCGAGTTGTGCCACCCGGACGACCGCGAGCGGGTGCTGGACGAGGTGAACGACGCCGCCCGCCTGGGACGCAGCTACGTGGTGGAGTACCGCCTGTTCGACCGTGACGGCCATGAGCACTGGGTGTGGGAGAGCGGTAGCGTCGACCTCGACGACCAGGGCGTCCCGCGCTGGGTGGATGGCGTGCTGCTGGACCAGACCGAGACCAAACTGCGCAATGCCGAGTACGAAGGCAAGGTCACCTCCATCAGCAAGGCCATGGCGTTGATCGAGTTCGACCTCACTGGCCAGGTGCTGGAGGTGAACGAGAATTTCCTCGACCTGTTCGGCTACACCCGCGAGGAGCTGATCGGCCAGCACCACCGCATCTTCTGCGATGCAGCCCTGGTGGCCAGCGAGCGCTATCGCCTGTTCTGGGAGGACCTGCGCCAGGGTCACTTCCGCTCCGGGGAGTACCGCCGCCTCGGCAAGGACGGCCGCGACGTGTGGATTCAGGCCACCTACAACCCGATCCTCGATGCCGACGGCCGCCCCTTCAAGATCCTCAAGCTGGCCACCGACCTGACCCCGCGGCGGATGATGGAGCAGGACCTGCGCAACGCCCGCGACCGCGCCGAGCAGGCCGCCGCCGCCCGCAGCAGCTTCCTGGCCAACATGAGCCACGAGATCCGCACACCGATGAACGCCATCATCGGCTTCACCGAACTGCTGCTGGACACGCCCCTGGACGAGACCCAGCGCCGTCACCTGCGCACCGTGCAGCATTCCTCCCGCTCCCTGCTGGGGTTGCTCAACGACATCCTCGATACCGCCAAGCTCGACCGGGGCGCCATCGAGCTGGAGGACATCGATTTCTCCCTGCGCGAACTCTGCGAGCAGGTCTGTGACTCCCAGCGCCTGGGCGCCGAGCGCAAGGGCCTGAGCCTGGAACTGGACTATGCCGCGCACCTGGGCGACTACTTCCGCGGCGACCCGCTGCGCCTGCAGCAAGTGATCACCAACCTGCTGGGCAATGCCGTCAAGTTCACCGAGCGCGGCCGCGTGCGCCTGGTGGTGGACGGCACCCCAGGTGCCCTGCGCCTGGCCATTCATGACACCGGCATCGGCATCGCCGCCGACCGACTGGAGAAGATCTTCGACCCCTTCGCCCAGGCTGACGCCTCCATGAGCCGGCGTTTTGGCGGCACCGGGCTGGGCACCACCATCTCCCGCCAACTGGTGGAGCTGATGGGCGGGCGCATCCGTGTCGAGAGCCGGGAAGGCGCGGGCAGTGTGTTCACCGTCGAAGTGCCGCTGGCCGCCGGCGAGCGCGCTCATGTCAATGCGTTGCGTCAGAGTTCGCCCACCTTGCCGCCGCTGCGCATCCTGGCAGCGGACGACGTGGCGCAGAACCTGGAGCTGCTCACCCTCAACCTCGAACGCCTGGGGCACAGCGTGCACGGCGTGGAAGACGGCGCGGCCGCGGTCGCCGCTTTCGGCGAGCGGGCTTTCGACCTGGTCCTGATGGACGTGCAGATGCCCGGCATGGACGGCCTGGAGGCCAGTCGCGCGATTCGTCAGCAGGAGCAGGCTGCCGGACGGCGCCCTGTGCCGATCATCGCCCTCACCGCCAGCGTGCTCGACCGCGACCGGCAGAACGCCCTGGACGCCGGCATGAACGGTTTTGCCGGCAAGCCCCTGGAGATGGCCGAGCTGCTCTGCGAAATGGGCCGGCTGCTGGGGGGGGAGGCCGGGGAGGGCAGCGCCGGTCCCGCGAAGGGCCTGTCACAGGCGGACCCGGACAGGCTGTTCGACTGGGTCCGGGGCCAGCACCTTTGGGGCGGTGCCGTGCAGATGGCCACCGCCATCGTGCGCTTCCTCGACGAGCAGGAGCGCCTCCTCGAGCACCTGCGCGAGGCGGCGCGGCAGGGTGACTTCACTGACGTGGTGGTCAATGCACACCGTCTGCGCGGCGCTGCCGCCAACCTCGGGCTGGACGAGATGGCCGCCTGCGCCGCCGAGCTGGAGCACGCTGGCAGCGGCGGCCAGCCGCAGGCCCTGGCGGCGCTGCTGCAACAACTGGCGGCTATCATGATCCGTGTCCGTGCGGCGGTCCCGGTGTTCCCGGAGCAGGCCGAGGCGGCGTCCGCGCCGGTCCCGCGGGAGGCCCTGCTGGAGGCCAGTCGCCGTCTGGCTGCCGAGCTGGCCCGTGGTGGGTTGGACGACGACGCCCACGCCCTGTTGCGCCATGGGCTGGAGGGGCAGGCCGCCCAGGCGCGCCTGCAGGCGCTGCAACATGCCATTGACGATTTCGACTTCGACCAGGCCCTCCAGCAGCTCACCGAGCTGCAGGCGTGGCTGGAGACAGGAGAGCTATCCCCATCATGAGCCCGACTTCGCCGGACCCGCGCCAGTGCCTGCTGCTGGTGGATGACGAGCCCACCAACCTGCAGGTGCTGCGCCACATTCTCCAGGACGACTACCGCCTGCTGTTCGCCAAGGACGGGCCCAAGGCCCTGGAACTGGCCGGCCGCGAGCGGCCCGCCCTGGTCCTGCTGGACGTGATGATGCCGGGCATGACCGGCCATGAGGTGTGCCAGCAGCTCAAGAACGACCCAGCCACCTGCGAGATCCCGGTGATCTTCGTCACCGCCCTGGCCGATACCGAGGACGAGGCCAAGGGCTTCGAGGTCGGCGCCGTCGACTACATCACCAAGCCGGTCAGCCCGGCCATCGTCAAGGCGCGGGTGCGCACCCACCTGTCCCTGGTGCGCCTGGACGAGCTCAAGCGCACCCGCCTGGAGATCGTCCAGCGGCTCGGCCTCGCCGCCGAGTACAAGGACAACGAGACCGGCCTGCACGTCATCCGCATGAGCCACTACTCGCGCATCCTCGCCCGCGCCCTGGGCTGGAGCGATGCCGATTGCGACGACCTGCTCAACGCCGCGCCGATGCACGACGTGGGCAAGATCGGCATCCCCGACGCTGTGTTGCGCAAGCCCGGCAAGCTGGATGCGGACGAGTGGGCGGTGATGCGCCAGCACGTCAGCATCGGCGCCACCATCATCGGCGAGCACCCTTCCGGGTTGCTGCGCATGGCCCAGCGCATCGCCCTGACCCACCACGAGAAGTGGGACGGCAGTGGCTACCCCAACGGCCTGGCGGGCGAAGACATCCCCATCGAGGGCCGCATCGTCGCCATTGCCGACGTATTCGACGCCCTCACCAGCGAGCGCCCCTACAAGCTGGCCTGGCCGGTGGAGGAGGCGGTGGCCTTCCTCCGCGAGCAGAGCGGCCAGCACTTCGACCCCGACCTGGTGGAGCTGTTCATCCAGCAACTGCCCGCCGTGCTGGAGGTCAAGGCGCGCTGGGCCGAAGAAGGGCACATGGCGTAACCGCGCCCCAGGGGGCCTCAGCCCACCATCGTCTTCACACCAAAGCAATGCCTCAGCTCCGGGAAGCGCCCCTGGCGCACATCCTCGGCATAGGCCGCCAGGGCCTGCTCGATGCTCGGCGCCAGCGCCGCATAGCGCTTGATGAAGCGCGGCTGGTAGTCACCGAACAGGCCCAGCGCATCCTCGGTCACCAGCACCTGGCCGTCGCAGGCCGGTGACGCGCCGATACCGATGGTGGGGATCGCCAGTTCCTCGCTCAATTGCCGGGCCAGGGGCTCGGCGATGCCCTCCAGCACCACCGCGAAGGCACCGGCTGCCTGCATCGCCAGGGCATCGCGGCGCACCCGCTCGGCGCCGGCCGCATCCAGCCCCTGGGCCTTGAAGCCGCCCAGCACGTTCACCTGCTGCGGCATCAGCCCCACATGGGCCAGCACCGGCACGCCGCGCTGCACCAGGAAGGCCACCGTTTCGGCCAGTGCCTCGCCGGCCTCCAGCTTCACCGCGGCCGCCCCGGTTTCCTGCAGCACCCGCGCCGCAGCGTGGAAGGCCTGCTCCGGGCTGGCCTGGTAGCTGCCGAAGGGCAGGTCGACCGCCACGCAGGCCCGTTCCGAGCCGCGCATCACCGCCTGGCCGTGGGCGATCATCATCTCCAGGCTCACCCCCAGCGTGCTGGGCAGGCCGTAGAGCACCATGCCCAGCGAGTCGCCGACGATGATCAGGTCCGCCTGGGCGTCCACCCAGCGCGCCATCGGCGTGCTGTAGGCGGTCAGCGACACGATGCTGCCGGGGCCCTTGCGCCGGGCGAGTTCGGGGACGCTGATGCGGGAAATGCGGGTGTGGCTGCTCATGACGGACTCCGGGGTAGGGCAATGGAAACGCGAGGCAGGCTACCATCGGCCTTTCGCTTCCCACTTGAGCAGAAGAGACAGCCCATGCCGCACCGGGGACAAGATGCCGTGATCCCGCCGATCCCCACCTGCGCGCGCCTGCCGCGCCCGGTGTACCCGCGCATGTTCGACATTCCTGGGGGCCACCCCATCGCCCTGCACAGCCACCCCTGGGTGCAGTTCACCTACGCCCGCTCCGGGCTCATGCAGGTGCTGACCGAAGACCACAGCTACCTGGTGCCGCCACAGTGCGCCCTGTGGGTCCCGCCGGGCCTGGCCCACACCGCCTCCAGCGAAGGCACCCTGGAGTTCCGCAGCCTCTACCTGGACGCCAGCATCCTCGATGGCTTCCAGCGGCCCTGTGCCGTGCTGCAGGTCACCCCGTTGCTGCGGGAGCTGATGGAGCGCGCTGCCGGTTTCGCCCCGGACTACCCCGAGGACGGCGTCGAAGCGCGCCTGCTGCGGGTGCTGGTGGACGAGATCCGCGCCTTGCCCGAGGCCCCCTTCAAGCTGCCGCTGCCCACCGACCCGCGCCTCAGGCGCATCACCGACAGCCTGCGCGCCGACCCCGGCGACGGGCGTGGCATCGAGGCCTGGGCCCAGGAGGTGGGCGCCACCCGCCGTACCCTCGCACGGCTGTTTCAGGCCCAGACGCGACTCTCCTTCAGCGAATGGCGGCAACGTCTGCGTCTGCTCGCCGCACTGCCGCGCCTGGCCGAAGGCGTCAGCGTCACCGCGCTGGCGGGCGAGCTGGGCTACGACTCCACCTCCGCTTTCATCGCCCTGTTCCAGCGCCATTACGGCTGCACCCCGGGCGCCTGGGCCAAGCGCCTGGGCGGGGCCGCCTGACCGACGCGGGAGGCCGCCCGACCGGCGCGCCTCCCCCCGCCTGACCTGGCCGTCGCCCCTGCACGCGACGGTGACCGATGCTGCCGATTTGGGTTAACGCACCCGGGGGGATCTCCCTAGGATCGAACCTGCCTGTGATTGCACAACAACAAGCTCCATCCGGTTCCCGGACAACCTCACATCGGCTGCCTCATACAACAAGGTCAAGAAAATGAGCGTATCTATGTTGGTCAACGGCTCCTCATCCAACGAGCTGAGGCGCGGCGCACTGGGCGTCGGCTTCATCATCTTCTTCGTGGTCTCCGCCGCCAGCCCGCTGAGCGTCATCGCCGGCGGCTTTCCCATCGGCATCATGCTGGGCAACGGCCCGGGCACGCCGGCGCTGCTGGTCCTGGCGCTGTTGGTGCTGCTGGCGTTCTCGGTCGGCTACACCACCATGTCCCGCCATGTGACCAACGCCGGCGGCTTCTATGCCTTCTCCTCCCGGGGGCTTGGCGGGCTGGCGGGTGGTGCCGCCGGCGTCCTCGCCATGTGTGCCTACAACATCCTCCAGGTGGGGCTCTACGGCATGTTCGGCGGCGTCGCGGCCGGCACCCTGTCCAGCGTCTTCGGGCTGGACCTGCCCTGGTGGGCGTACTCGCTGCTGGCCATGCTCAGCATCGCGATCCTCGGCTACCGCAACATCGACCTCTCGGCACGGCTGCTGTCGGTCATCGTCATTGCCGAGTACCTGGCGATCCTCACCCTCGACGTGGCGATCCTGCGCAGCGGCGGCGACAGCGGCATCAACTTCGCCTCCTTCGAGCCGTCCCATGTCCTCAGCGGCGCGCCCGCCATCGGCCTGCTGTTCTGCTTCGCCGCCTTCATCGGCTTCGAGGCCACCACCATCTACGGCGAAGAGGCCAAGGACCCGCAGCGCACCATCCCCATCGCCACCTACGCTTCCGTCCTGCTGATCGGCTGCTTCTATGCGCTGTCCATCTGGTCCCTGGTGATCGGCGTCGGGGTCGACAAGATCGTTCCGACCCTGCTGGCCCTGCCGGACCCGACCACCTTCATCTACGGCATGTCCGACCACTTCGTCGGGCCGGGCCTGACCTCACTGATCCGCGTGCTGTTCATGGTCAGCATCTATGCCGGCCTGCTGGCCTTCCACAACGCCGCCGCCCGCTACTTCTTCGCCATCGGCCGCGACGGCCTGCTGCCGCGCCAGCTCGGCACCACCCACCGGCTGCACCAGAGCCCGCACATGGGGTCGGCCCTGCAGAGCCTGATCGCGGCAGTGGTGGTGCTGGTCTTCGCTGCCCTGGGGGCCGACCCGATCCTGCAGCTGTTCGCCTGGTTCTCCAGCCTCGCCACCCTCTGCCTGGTGCTGCTGATGGCACTGACCTCGGCGGCGCTGCTGGTGTACTTCAGCCGCCACCCCGAGCTGCGCCTGGGCATCCTGCGCAGCCGCATCCTCCCGGGCTTCTCCTGCATTGCCCTGCTGGGGGTGCTGGGCATCGCGGTGCTGCACTTCGACGTGCTCACCGGCTCCAGCAAGCTCCTGTCCTACGGGCTGTGTGCGGTGATCCCGGTAGCGCTGTTGCTCGGCGTCGCCATGGCTGCGCGGCTGCGCAAGCGCTCCCCCGAGCGTTTCAACGCCCTGGGCAGCCACACGCTGTAGCGGCGCCTTTCCCAACGCAAACCCTGTGGCCGCCGGCCCAAGCGGTGGCAAGTTAATGGAGGACGGTCATGCACGACTATCGAATGCTCATCGACGGCGCCTGGGTAGCAGGCGAAAACGGTCACTTCGGGGTGATCAACCCCGCCACCGGGCGTGCCTTCGCGCAGTGTCCCGCCGGCTCCCTGGACCAGGTCGACCAGGCCGTGCACGCGGCCCAGGTGGCCTTCCGCCAATGGCGGGCCAGCAGCCACGCCATCCGCTGCACGGCCCTGCAGCGCATCGCCGACGACATCGAGGCCGAAGCCGAGGCCCTGGCCACCCTGGTGGTGCAGGAGCAGGGCAAGCCCTTCGCCCTGGCGATGTCGGAGATCATGGGCGGCGCCGCCTGGACCCGCTACAGCGCCGAGAGCGAGATCCCCGTGCGGCTGGTGGAGGACACCCCCACCCAGCGCATCGAGCTGCACCACAAGCCGCTGGGCGTGGTGGCCTCCATCACCCCCTGGAACTGGCCGTTCATGATCGCCGTGTGGCACATCATGCCCGCCCTGCGTGCCGGCAACTGCGTGGTCAGCAAACCCTCCAGCCTCACGCCCCTGAGCACCCTCAAGCTGGTGGAAATCATCGCCCGCCACGTGCCCCGGGGCGTGATCAACATCGTCACCGGCGAGCGCGGCTTCGGCGGCGCCATCGCCAGCCACCCGGGCATCCGCAAGATCGTCTTCACCGGCTCCACCGCCACCGGCCAGAGCGTGATGCGTGCCGCCGCCGGCAACCTCAAGCGGCTGACCCTGGAGCTGGGCGGCAATGATGCCGGCATCGTCCTGCCCGGCACGCCGGTGGAGCCGGTGGCCGAGGCCATCTTCCAGGCCGCCTTCCTCAACATGGGGCAGACCTGCGCCGCGCTGAAGCGCCTCTACATCCATGAGTCCCAGTACCAGGCGTTCTCCCAGGCCCTGGTCGAACTGGCCGGGCGCCAGGTGATCGGCGACGGCCTGGAAGCCGAGGTCACCTTTGGCCCGGTGCAGAACGCCGAGCAACTGGCGCTGGTGGAGAACCTGGTGGCCGATGCCCAGGCCCGGGGCGGCCGCGTGCTGTGTGGCGGCGCACGGCTGGAGCGGGAGGGCTTCTTCTACCCGCCGACCCTGGTTGCCGACGTCACCGACGGCCAGCGCCTGGTGGACGAGGAGCAGTTCGGCCCCGTGCTGCCGCTGATCGCCTACCGCGATGTCGAGGACGTCCTGGCCCGCGCCAACGCCAGCGACATGGGCCTGGGCGGTTCCGTCTGGGGCGCCGATGCCGGTGAGGCTCAGGCACTCGCCCAGCGCCTGGAAAGCGGCGTGGCCTGGGTCAACTGCCACGCCCAGATCCAGCCCAACACCCCCTTCGGCGGCTGCAAGCTTTCCGGCTTCGGCGTCGAGTTCGGATTGGAGGGCCTGCTGGAGTTCACCACCCAGCAGTTGCTCTACGTACGCAAGCAAGAAAGCCAGTGAGGAGCCGCACCATGTACGAGCGTTACAAGACCGCCGAGAAGAAGTTCTGGCACCCCATGAGTGCCTCCGCCGCTGCCCATCGCGGCAAGACCCTGGTCATCGCCCGGGGGGATGGCAACCACATCACCGACATCGACGGCAACCGCCTGCTGGATGGCGTCGGCGGGCTGTGGAACGTCAACGTCGGGCATAACCGTGCCGAAGTGAAGGCCGCCATCGCCGCGCAACTGGACGAACTGGCCTACTACCAGACCTTCGACGGCATCGCCCACCCCCGGGTCTTCGACCTGGCCGACCGGCTCACCGCGATGTTCGCCCAGGAGCGCATGACCCGGGTGCTGTTCAACTCCGGCGGCTCGGACGCCGTGGAAACCGCCCTGAAGATGGCCCGCCAGTACTGGATCGCCGCCGGCCAGCCCGGTCGCACGCGCTTCCTGTCGCTGCGCAACGGCTACCACGGCGTGCATATCGGTGGCACCTCGGTGGGGGGCAACGGCGTGTACCACCATAACCACGGCCCGCTGCTGGGCGGCTGCCACCTGCTGGACACCCCCTGGCTCTACCGCAACCCCTGGGACTGCCGCGACCCGGAGCAACTGGTGGAGTACTGCATCCGCCAGCTCGACGAGCAGATCGCCCTGCTCGGTGCCCAGAGCATCGCCGCCTTCATCGCCGAGCCGGTGCAGGGCGCCGGTGGCGTGATCGTGCCGCCGGCCACCTACTGGAAGCGCCTGCGCGAGGTCTGCGACCGCCATGAAATCCTGCTGATCGCCGACGAGGTGGTCACCGGCTTCGGCCGCTCCGGCTGCATGCTCGGCAGCCGTGGCTGGGGCGTCGCCCCCGACATCCTCTGCCTGGCCAAGGGCATCTCCGCCGGCTACATCCCCCTGGGCGCCACGCTGTTCAACCAGCGCATCAGCGACGCCATCGAGCACGGCCACGGCTTCAGCAACGTGGTCATGCACGGCTACACCTACAGCGGGCACCCCACCGCCTGCGCCGCCGCCCTGGCGGTGCTGGACATCGTCGAAGCCGAGGACCTGCCCGGCAACGCCGCACGGGTCGGGGCCGCGCTCATCGAGCAACTGCTGCCCCTGGCCGAACGCTACGACGTGGTGGGCGAGGTGCGTGGCAAGGGGCTGATGATCGCCCTCGACCTGGTGGCCGACAAACGCACCCGGCAACCCCTGGACCCGGCTGCCGAGCACGCCGCCCGCATTGCCGAGAGCGCCCGTGCCGAAGGCGTGCTGGTACGCCCGGTGGGCAACAAGATCATCCTCTCGCCGCCGCTGACCCTGACCCTGGACGAAGCCGGCACCCTCGCGGCCGCGCTCGACGCAGCGCTCGCCCAGAACCGCTGACCACGCGGCCCCGCCCGCGCGGCCAGCGCCGCGCGGGCCTTCCTCTGCCCAGAAGACCGACAACAACCTCCCAGCGCGGATGAGGAGCATCAGTCATGCAGCAACGAAAAACTGACAAGGCCATCACCGGCGGGTTCATCCTGGCCCTGGGGCTCGGCGGCCAGGCCAGCGCCCATGAGCCCTACGCCGACGACGACACCCACCTGAACGCGGATGTCCTCGCCGTGTTCAGCTGGATGAACAGCCGCAAGAACTACGACGGCACGCTGGGCGACTTCCGCACCCTGCACGACCGCCGGAGCCTCGACCTGGACGCCCGCGAACTGGACCTCTACGTCGAATGGGCGGCCACCGAGCGCCTGATCATCACGCCGCTGATCGTCCTCTACCAGCCGTACAAAAGCGCCCGCAACGGCGGCAACCAGGTGGGCGGCAATGGCACCCATGTCTACAGCCAACTGGTGGTGGCGGTGCCATTCTAGGGCGGTGGGAGTAGAGGCTGCCGGCCGCCACTGGAACCAAGCAGAACGGCAGGGTGAAGGCTATGCAATGGCCAGTGGAAGGTCTTGTGGCTCGCCTCTAGCGATAACTCCGGGGACATTGTTCGGGGTCTATACGTTCAGAGCTTTCGAGCAGGACAAAGGTGTCCATCACTGCGGAGAAAGGCAGATCGATCAACCCAAGCGGAATACCAAACCCTCGCATGGCCTTGATCGCCTCCCAGCTGGTCATCGCATGAATGTCCAGTAGCACACCTTGATAAGGACAGTACGGGCCGTTGGCGATTTCTGCGGCAAAGGTGCCGCAGCCTGAGCAAAGGCTGAATACAAGTGTTAGGGAAAGCCGACGTATCTTCATTTGAAAAGGGCTCACCTGTTTTGGATTAAGGCTCAATAGGTGCTCCAAGGTTCTGGTGCGGACAGGTTCTGGTGTTCCGGATGCCCGCCTGTTTCTCCAGGGCGCGGGCGCGCTGGAACCAGCGTTCGCCTTCGGCATCCAGCGGTGGGTTGTGGTCTTTTTCGTAGGCGAAAGCGGGGGTAGGCTTCCACCCCAAGGGCCCATGCAGCGAGAGCGACAATCAGGCCACTCATGAACCGGCGCCACATGAAACCCAAGGTGCGAGTGCTCATCCTTCTG
>NZ_LXJQ01000036.1:0-64296 GCF_001728925.1 Pseudomonas sp. 1D4 | reverse complement strand
TGGTTCCAGCCCTGGATGGCGCGCTCGCGCTCACTGGCGGTGAGCATCGGCAGGTCGCCGAGGCGGCTGTGCGGCTGCTCGGCGATGGCGGCCAGCAGATTCTGCCAGTGCACCGCCATGCGCTGGATGCGCTCGGCGTCGAACAGGTCGGTGGCGTAGATCAGCGAGGCACTGAGGCCACGGGGGTGCTCGGTGCAGTCCAGGCTCAGGTCGAACTGGGTGGTGGGCATGGCCCAGTGCACCGGCTCCACCCGCAGGCCCGGCAGCACGGCGGCCAGGCCGCCCACCTCACCGGCGCTCACCTGGTAGTTGAACATCACCTGGAACAACGGGCTGTGGCTGAGGCTGCGCTCCGGTTGCAGGGCGTCCACCAGTTGCTCGAACGGCAGGTCCTGGTGGGCCTGGGCAGCCAGGGCGGTCTGGCGGGTCTGTTGCAGCAGCTCGACGAAGGAGGCGTCGTTCTCCACCTGGGCGCGCAGCACCTGGGTGTTGACGAAGAAGCCCAGCAGGCGCTCGGTCTCGGCACGGTTGCGGTTGGCGGACGGCACGCCGACGCGGATGTCGCCCTGCCCGCAGTAACGCTGCAGCAGGAGCTGGAAGGAGGCCAGCAGCAGCATGAACGGCGAGCAGCCCTCACGCTGCGCCAACTGCTTGAGGCGAGCGAACAGCGCGCCGTCCAGCTCCAGGCTCAGGCGCGCGCCCTGGGCGCTGCGCAGCGCGGGGCGCGGGCGGTCGGCCGGCAGCTCCAGCAGCGGCTGCTCGCCCCCCAGCTGTGCGGTCCAGTAGGCCAGCTGGCGCTCGCGTTCGCCGGCCTCCATCCACTGGCGCTGCCAGGCCGCGTAGTCGGCGTACTGGATGGCCAACGGCGGCAGCTTGGCGTCGTGCCCGAGGCGGAAGCCCTGGTAGAGGGCGATCAGCTCTCCCACCATCAACTGCATCGACCAGCCATCGGAGACGATGTGGTGCTGGGTCAGCACCAGCACCCGGTCGCCCTCGCCCAGTTCCAGCAGGCGCACCCGCAACAGCGGGCCGTGCTCCAGATCGAAGGGGCGCTGCGCCTCCCGGCCGATGGCCTCGGCCAGCAGCGCCTCGTCGGCGCCCGGCAGGTGCTCGTGCTCGATGACGACCCGGCCCTGGGGGTGGATGCGCTGGCGCGGCTGCCCATCCTCCAGCACGAAGGTGGTGCGCAGCGGCTCGTGCCGGGCCACCAGCGCGTCGAAGCTGTGCTGCAACGCGCCGAGGTCCAGCTCGCCCTTCAGGCGCAGGGCCGTGGGCATGTTGTAGGCGGCGCTGTCCGGCTCCAGTTGCCAGAGGAACCACTGGCGCTGCTGGGCGTAGGACAGCGGCAGCCCCTCGCGTTCGCCGAGCGGCACGATGGGCAGCCGGGCGAGGTTGACGCCCTTCTCCGCGAGCTTGCGGAACAGGGCCTGGCGACGCGCGTGGTCCAGTCCCTTGATGCGCTCGACCAGGACCTGGGCCTGGGACGATTCCTGCTTAAGCATCGCAGGCCTCCAGCTCGTCCAGTGCCTCGAAGATCGCGTCGAAATCGTCTTCCATACCGCCCTGCTCCCTCGTTTTCTCGATCAGCGCCGCCAGCTCCTCGATGGAGGTGGCGGTGTAGAAATCCTGCATCGGTAGGTCGATGCCCAGTTCGTTCTTCAGGCGCGAGGCCACCCGCACCAGCAGCAGCGAGTGCCCGCCCAGCTCGAAGAAGTTGTCCTTCAGGCCGACCCGCTCCACCTGCAGCAGCTCGGCCCAGATGCCGGCCAGACGCTGCTCCAGCTCGCTGCGCGGCGCCTCGTAGTCCGCCAGCAACTGGCGGATGTCGAGTTGCGCCAGGGCCTTGCGGTCGAGCTTGCCGTTGGCGTTCAGCGGCATGCTCTCCAGCAGCACCCAGTGCGCCGGCACCATGTAGTCCGGCAACTGGCGCCGCAGCGCAGCCTTGAGCGCCTCGCGGATGGCCCGCTGGTCGTCCTCGCTGTCGCCGCGCACGCCCCAGCTGGCGGCATCGGCCACCAGGTAGGCCACCAGGTGGCGGCCCAGGGCCAGGTCCTGGGCGAGCACGGCGATGTCACGCACGCCTTCCTGTTCGCGGATGCGCGCCTCGATCTCGCCCAGCTCGATGCGGAAGCCGCGGATCTTCACCTGATGGTCCACCCGGCCGACGTACTCCAGCACGCCGTCCAGGCGCCGCCGCACGAGGTCGCCGGAGCGGTACAGGCGCTGCCCGGGCACGCGGGTGAAGGGGTCGGGCACGAAGCTCAGGGCGGTGCGCACCGGGTCGCCGACGTAGCCCCGGCCGACACCGGTGCCGCTGATGCACAGCTCGCCCACGGCGCGCGGACACACCAGTTCCAGTTGGCCGTCCAGCACGTGCAACTGGTTGTTGTCGGTGGGCAGGCCGATGGGCAGGTAGGTGCTGCCGGTGTCCGCCTCGATCACCCGGGTCAGCGACACGTCGTCCGAGCACTCGGCCGGGCCGTAGGCGTTGACCAGCGGGATCTGCGGGTAGCGCTGCAGCCAGCGGCGCGCCAGCTCCGGCGGCATCGCCTCGCCGGTGGTGAGCATCCAGCGCAGGCCCGGCAGCGCGACGGGCGCGGCTTCGAGCATGCCCTGGATCAGCGAGGGCACGCTCTCCAGCACGGTGATGCCGGCCTGGTTGACGTGGTTCAGCAGCGCCTCGGGGTCGTGGGCGATCTCGTCCGGGACGATCTCTACCCGCGCGCCGCAGAGGCCGGCGGTGAGGAACTGCCACACGGAGATGTCGAAGCTCTGGGACGCGGTCTGGGCGATCACGTCGTCCATGCCGAGGCCCAGGTAGGGCAGCTTGCTCAATTGGTTGTTGAGCATCCCCGCCTGCTCGACCATCACGCCCTTGGGCGCGCCGGTGGAGCCGGAGGTGTAGATCACGTAGGCCAGGTGGCGCGGGCCGATGGCCAGGCACGGCGCGGCAGCGGCACGGCCGTCCTGCAGTTGCTCCCACACCAGCAGGCGCGGACGCGCGGCCTCGTCCACCTCGGCCAGCAGCGGCGCCAGGGCCGGCAGGCACGCCTCGGTGCACACCAGCACCGGCGCACGGCTGAGGGTGAGGATGTGGCGCAGGCGCTGGGCCGGCAGGTGCGGGTCCAGCGGCAGGTAACCGGCGGCGGCCTTGAGGGTGCCGAGGATCATCCCCAGCAGCGGCAGGCCGCGCTCGGCCAGCAGCGCCACGCTCTGGTCGGGCTGCACGCCCGCCTCCAGCAGGGCCTGGGCCATGCGGTTGCCCAGTGCCTCCAGGCGCGCGTAGCTCCAGCGTTCGCCCTGGCAACTGGCGGCGATGCGCTGCGGGTGCTGCGCCGCCTGGGCCTCGAACAGGCGCGGGTAGCCGCCGTCCAGCGGGTAGTCGCGCTCCGACTGGTTGAAGGTGTGCAGCAGGTGCTCGCGCTCGTCCGTGCCGAGCAGCGGCAAGGCGTCGAAACGCGCCTCCAGGTGCTCGCCCAGGGCCAGCAGCAGGCGTTTGAAGTCGCCCAGCAACTCGGCGACCGTCGCCTCGTCGAACCAGCGACGGTCGTAGGACAGGTGCAGGCCCAGGGCATCGCCGGGGTAGATGACCACGGTCATCGGGTAGTTGGTGTGGGTGCGCCCGGAGTCCGAACTGATGTTGAGGTTCTCCACCTGGGTCAGCACGCCGTCCTCGATGGGTGCGTTCTCGAACACGAAGAGGCTGTCGAACAGCGACTGGCCCTTGCCGATCTCGCTGCAGGCCTGGATGTCCACCAGCGGCAGGTGCTCGTGCTCGCGCAGGCGCAGGTTGAGGGCGAACAACTGCTGCAGCCAGCCGCTCACCGTTGTGGCGCTGCCCGCCTCGGGCAGGTGCACGCGCAGGGGGATGCTGTTGATGAACAGGCCGACGGTGCGCTGCATGTCCGGCACGTCCACCGGGCGGCCGGCCACGGTCACGCCGAAGACCAGGTCACGGGAGCCGCTGTAGCGGTGCAGCACCAGCGCCCAGGCGGCCTGGACCAGGGTGTTGACGGTGAGCTGATGGCGCTGCGCGAGTTCGCGAAGCTGGCGCCCTTCATGCGCCTCCAGATGGGCGTGCAGGTCGCCGATGCTCGAATGCCCGGCATCCTTCAGCGGCTGACGGTCGAAAGGCAGCCCGGTGGGCTGCTCGAAGCCGGCCAGCTGCTCGCGCCACAGCTGCACGGAGGCCGGCAGGTCCTGGCGCTTCAGCCAGCGGATGAAGTCGGCGTAGCGCGAGGCCGGTGCCAGGCGCGCCTCACGGCCTTCGCCGAGGGCGGCGTAGAGCTCGAAGAATTCGTCCACCAGCAGCGAGCGGCACCAGGCGTCGATGAGGATGTGGTGGTTGCTCAGGACGAAGCCGAAGCGGCGCTCGCCCACCTGGATCAGCCGCAGGCGGAAAGGCACCGCGCCCTGCAGGTCGAAGCCCTGGCGGCGCTCCTCGGCAAGCATCTCGCGCAGCTTGGCCTCGTGTTCGGCGGCCGGCACGTCACGCCAGTCGTGCAGTTGCACGTCCGGCTGCGCGGTGCGGCGGACGATCTGCAGCAGGCGCTCGCCCACGGTCCAGGAGAAGGTGGTGCGCAGCGCGTCATGGCGCTGGCCGACGGCCTGCCAGGCGCGGGCGAAGCGCTCGGGGTCGATCTCGGTTTCGACGCTGTAGCAGTACTGCATCATGTAGATGCCGGAGCCCGGCTCCAGCAGCGTGTGCATCAGCAGGCCTTCCTGCATGGGCGACAGCGGGTAGATGTCCTCCACCTCGCGCAGGTCCACGGGCAGTGCGTCCAGTTGCGCCTGGGTCAGGCCCGCCAGGGGGAAGTCGGACGGGGTGGCGCCACCGGCCTGGGCCTCCAGGCAGTGCCCGACCAGCGCCGTCAGCTCGCGGGTGTAGTCGGCGGCCAGTGTAGCGATGGCGGGCTCGTCGAACATTTCCTGGCTGAAGGTCCAGCCCAGCTCCAGTTCACCGCCCAGCACCTGGCCATTGACGCTCAGCCAGTTGCCCAGCGGCGCCTCGGCCGACTGGGTGGCGCCAACGCTTTCGGCGGCAGGCGCGAACAGGCGCTCGTCGCCGAAGCCCTGGTCGAACTGGCCGAGGTAGTTGAAGGTCACCCGAGCCTGGGGCAGCGCCGCCAGGGCGGCCCGTTGCGCGGGCGTGCCCAGGTGGCGCAGCGCGCCATGGCCGATACCCCGGTCGGGCACCCCGCGCAGTTGTTCCTTGATCGCCTTGATCGAGCCGGCCAGGTCATCGGCCGGGCTCAGCGCCACCGGGAACAGGCTGGTGAACCAGCCGACGGTGCGGCTCAGGTCGACGCCCTCGAACAGGTCCTCGCGGCCGTGACCCTCCAGTTGCACCAGGGCACGGCCCTGCCCGCTCCAGCGGCACAGCACCCGCGCCAGGGCGGTGAGCAGCAGGTCGTTGACCTGGGTGCGGTAGGCGGCGGGCGCCTGTTGCAGCAGTTGGCGGGTGGTGTCGGCGTCCAGGCGGCCATACAGGGTGCGGGCGTGGCGCGTCTGCAGCCCGGCATCGCGGCGCGCCCCCGGCAGGTCATCGGCCTGGCCGCTGAGGCTCGCCTGCCAATGGGCCAGCTCGGCATCACGGGCCGGCTCGCGGGCCCATTGGCCCAGGCGCTCGGCCCAGGCCTTGAAGGCGGTGCCCTTCTCCGTCGGTGCCGGGGTGCGGCCGGCGAGCAGCGCCGCGCAGGCCTGCTCCAGGTCCTCCAGCAGGATGCGCCAGGACACGCCATCCACCACCAGGTGGTGGATCACCAGCAGCAGGCGCTGGCTGCCGTCGGCGAGGTCGAACAGCACCGCGCGCAACAGCGGCCCGTTGGCCAGGTCGAGGCTGCGTTGTGCCTCGTCGGCAATGGCCTGCAACTGTGCTGCGTCACTCGCCTGGCGCTGCCACAGCAGGCCGGCCGGCACGCTGGCCTGGTGTTCTGCCCGCCAGCCGTCTGCCTGTTTGCGGAAGACCAGGCGCAGGGCGTCGTGCTGGGCCACCAGCACCGCCAGGGCCTGTTCGACGACGGGGGCAGTCAGCGGCTGGCGCGGCTGCAGCATGACCGCCTGGTTGTAGTGATGGGGCTCGGCCTGCACCCGTTCGAAGAAACGGGCCTGCACCGGCAACAGGGGCATCTCGCCGCTGACCTGGGCTGGCGCACGGGGGGCTGCCGGGCGGCTGTCCACCTTGGCGACCTGGGCCAGTTGGGCGATGGTCTGTTTCTCGAACAATTGGCGCGGAGTCAGCTTGATGCCCTGGCGCTTGGCCCGGGCGATGATCTGCAGGCTGAGGATGGAGTCACCACCCAGCTCGAAGAAGTTGTCCTCGACGCCGATGGCCTCGCGCTTGAGCACCGCCTGCCAGATGGCCACCAGTTGTTCCTCCACCGGCGTGCTCGGCGCCACATGGCGCTTCTGCTGCACCTCGGGCTGGGGCAGCGCGCGGCGGTCCAGCTTGCCGTTGGCGGTCAGCGGCAGGCGCTCCAGCAGCAGCAGGTGGGCCGGCACCAGGTAGTCCGGCAGCCGTGCCTGCAACTGCTCGCGCAGGGCCTGGGCGCTCAGGCTGGCGTCCTCGGGCACGCACCAGCCGATCAGTTGCAACTGCGCCGGCTCGTCGCCCTGGGGCACGGCCAGCACCACGGCGTCGTGCACGCCGGGCAGGCCCCGCAGCACGCGGGCAACCTCGCCCGGCTCGACGCGGTAGCCACGGATCTTCACCTGGTCGTCGGCGCGGCCGAGGAAGTGCAGCCGCCCCTCGCCATCGCGGCGCACGCGGTCGCCGCTGCGGTACAGGCGCGCACCCGGCGCGCCGAAGGGGTCGGGCACGAAGCGCTCGGCGGTGAGCGCAGCCTGGCCGAGGTAGCCCTGGGCCAGGCTTGCGCCGCCGATGTACAGCTCGCCGGCGACGCGCGCCGGTTGCGGGTTGAGCACATCGTCCAGCACCTGCACATGGACGCCCGCCAAGGCCTCGCCCAGGGGGATGCCGGCGCCTTCGGCCAGCTCGCCCTGCACCTCGTGGGTGAGCACGCCCACGGTGGTCTCGCTGGGGCCGTAGTGGTTGATGAAGCGGCAGCCGGGCTTGAGCTGGCGAACCTTGCGGTACAGCGCCGGGGAACAGGCCTCGCCACCGACGATCAGCGCGTGCTCGGGCAGCGCATCGGCCGCGTTGGCGGCCTGCAGCAGGCCGCCGAGGTGGCTGGGGACGATCTTCAGCACGCCGATGCGCTGCTCGGCCATGTAGGCGGCGAAGGCATCCGGGTCGAAGCCCAGGGACTCCGGCAGCACGTGCAGCGTCCGACCGGAGCACAGGGCGCCGAACAGCACGGTGTGGCCGAGGTCGGCGGCGATGGTGGAGACCAGCGCCAGGCTGGCGTCCGCCGGCAGGTCCAGGCGCTGCAGCAGGCCGTCGACGTAGCTGGCCAGCGCGCCGTGGCTGACCACCACGCCCTTGGGCTGGCCGGTGGAGCCGGATGTGTGGATCACGTAGGCCGGTGCCTCGGGCAACGCCGCAAGCACAGGCGCCTCGGCGGGCAGCACAGCCCAGTGTTCGGGCTGGTACGGCTGCACCTGGCAGCCGCTGCCGGCCAGTGCCGCCTGGCGCGTCTCGCCCGCATCGCACAGCAGCACCCGCGCGCCGCTGCGCTGGAGCATGCCCTGCAGGCGTTCGGTGGGCGCCTTGACGTCCAGCGGCATGTACAGGCCACCGGCCTTGAGGATGGCGAGCAGGCTCACCAGCCAGTCCAGCGAGCGCTCCATCAGCACGGCCACGGGCACCCCCGTGGTCACGCCAAGGCGGCGCAGGTGCTGCGCCAGGCGGTTGGCCTGGGTGTCCAGTTCGGCGTGGCTCAGATAGCAGTCGGCGCAGACGGCGGCCAGGGCCTCGGGCTGGCGGCGCACCTGCTCATCCCAGCGCTGCAGCACCAGGGCCGGTTGCGGCCGCTCGGCGGCGAGCTGCGGCGCCGGGGGTTCGACCAGGCTGTGCAACGGAGCATCGGGGCGCTCCAGCAGGGTTTCGAACAGCACCCGCAGGGAGGCGATGAAGCCTTCGATGCTGGCGCGCTGGTAGAGGTCGCTGGCGTAGGTCATCTCGCCATGGATGCGCTCGCCGTCATCGGTGATGTCCAGGGCCAGGTCGAAGTGGGTGCCCTCCTTGCGCAGCGGGTATTCGCTGACGACGAGGCCCGGCAGTTGCAGCGCGGTCTGCTTCTGCACGCCGACGTTCTGGTTGAACTTGGCCTGGAACAGCGGGTTGTGGCCGAGGCTGCGCTCGGGCGCGAGCACCTCCACCAGTTGCTCGAAGGGCAGCTCCTGGTTGGCCTGGGCGGCGAAGGTGGCCTCGCGCACCTGGGCCAGCAGTTCGCGCAGCGACTGGCGTTCATCGATGACGCAGCGCAGCACCTGGGTGTTGACGAAGAAGCCGATCAGCCCCTCCACCTCCTCGCGCCCGCGGTTGGCGTTGGGCACGCCGATGCGGATGTCGCGCTGGCCGGAATGCCGCGAGAGGAACAGCGCATAGCCGGCCAGGGCCAGCATGAACAGGGTCACGCCCTCGACGCGGGCGGTTTCGCGCAAACGGCTGGAGAGCGCCGTGCCGAAATCGAACCGCAGCGTCTCGCCCTGGAGGCTCTGCACCGGCGGGCGGGGGAAGTCGGGGGCCACCTCCAGCAGCGGGTGCTCCTCACCCAGTTGCTCGCGCCAGTGCTGCAATTGGCGTTCGCCCTCGCCCGCCTCCAGCCAGCGGCGCTGCCACAGGGCGTAGTCGGCGTACTGCAGGGGCAGCGGCGGCAGGCTCTCGGCACCGGCCTGGTAGGCCTGGACGAACTCGCGAACCATCACGTCCATGGACCAGCCGTCGGAGACGATGTGGTGCATGCACACCACCAGCACGCACGTGTCCTCGCCGAGACGGAACAGGCTGGCGCGCAGCAGCGGGCCGTGCAGCAGGTCGAAGGGCCGGCCCACCTCCTCGTCCACCTGGCGGGCCAGCTCGGCCTCGGGGGCGTCGCTGCTGGAGAGATCGATCTGGCACAGGGCCAGGGGCGCGGCGGGCAGCACCCGTTGCAGCGGCTGCTCGCCGTCCACCTGGAACACGGTGCGCAGCGCCTCATGGCGCTCGATCAGGGCATCGAAGGCGCGCTGCAGGCGGGCTTCGTCCAGTTCGCCCTTCAGGCGCAGGCCGGCGGCCATGTTGTAGGCGGCGCTGCCGGGGTCCAACTGCCAGAGGAACAGCAGGCGCTGCTGGGCGTAGGACAGCGGGATGGCGTCCTGGCCGTGGCGGCTCACCGGGATCGGCAGCAGGCCGAAGTCCTTGCCGTCCTGGCGCAGCTTGTCGAGGAACTGGCGGCGTTGTTCGAGCGGCAGGCCGATGAATTTCTCGGCGATGCGCAGCGTGGTGGTGCGGGACATGCTCAAACCTCCTCCAGTGAATTCATGAACGCTTCCATGTCGGCCCAGTCCTCGTCGGCGGTGCCGCCCAGGGCCTCCAGCTCTTCGGCCAGGGCCGCCAGGTGCGGGCGTTCGAACAGGCTGCGCATGGGCAGCGCGATGCCCAGCTCGGACTTGATCCGGGCGATGACCTGGGCCGCCAGCAGCGAGTGCCCGCCCAGGTCGAAGAAGCTGTCGTCGAGGCCGACGCGGGGCACCTGCAGCACCTCCATCCAGATGCCGGCCAGGCGCTGTTCCAGCTCGCTGGCCGGCGCGCGGTAGGCGGCCTGCAACTGGCTCGGGTCGGGCTCGGGCAGGGCCTTGCGGTCGAGCTTGCCGCTGGGGGTCAGCGGCAGGCGCTCCAGCAGCACCAGGTGCGTGGGCACCATGTAGTCCGGCAGGGTCGCGCGCAGGGCTTCGCGGATGCGCTGGCGCTGCGCGTCGGGGCCGCTGCCGTCAGGCTCGGTGGCCAGGTAGCCGACCAGTTGCCGCCCGCCGGCCATGTCCAGGGCCAGCACGGCGGCCTCGCGCACGCCGGGGCATTGCTGCAGGCGCATCTCGATCTCGCCCAGCTCGATGCGGAAGCCGCGCACCTTCACCTGGTGGTCGACGCGGCCGATGTACTCGATGGCGCCGCTGGCGTTGAAACGCGCGCGGTCGCCGGTGCGGTAGAGGCGCTCGCCGGGCACCTGCGGGTCGGGCAGGAAGCGCTGGGCGGTGAGCCCCGGCTGGCCGTGGTAGCCCCGCGCCAGGCCCGGGCCGCCGATGTACAGCTCGCCGATGGCGCCCGCCGGCACCGGCTGCAGCTCGCCATCGAGGATGAGCAGGCGGCGCCCGGCCAGGCCCTGGCCGATGGGGATGCCGCGCCAGGAGACATCGGCCGAGGCCAGCTCGCTGCAGTCGTGGAGGCTGGAAACCACCGTGGCTTCGGTGGGGCCGTAGGTGTTGAGCAGGCGCACGCCGGCAAGGCCGGCACGGCGCCAGAGGTCGAGGCCGTCCACGGCCATGGCTTCGCCGCCGACGTGGACCTGGCGCAGCGCGCCGAAGGCCTGCGGGGCACCTCGGGCGTAGTCCTGCACCAACATGTGCCAGTAGGCGGCGGGCAGGTCGGCCAGGGTGATGCCGTGCGCCACCAGGGCCTGCTGGAAGGCTGCGCTGTCCCACAGGCGGCCGTCGCGCAGCACCACGCGGGCGCCGACGCACAGCGGCGGGTAGAACTGCTCGACGAAGCCGTCGAAGCTGCAGGTGGCGAACTGCAGCACGCGGTCGCCTGGCTGCAGGCGCGAGTAGTCGGCGGCCAGCACGCAGAACTCGGCCAGGGCGCCGTGGCTGATGGCCACGCCCTTGGGCCGGCCGGTGGAGCCGGAGGTGTAGATCACGTAGGCCAGGTTGCCCGGCGCCACCGCTACGTTCGGCGCGTGCTCCGGCTGGTCTTCGAGCCCGTTGCCCGCCGCGTCCAGGCACAGGCTCCGGATGCCCGGGACCTGGGGCAGCGTGTCGTGCAGTGCGGTCTGGGTCAGCAGCAGGCGCAGGCCGCTGTCGTCGAACACCTGGGCGATGCGCTCGCCGGGCGCCTGGGGGTCGAGGGGCACGTAGGCGCCGCCAGCCTTGAGCACCGCCAGCAAGGCCACGCCCATGTCCAGGGAGCGCTCCAGGGCGACGCCCACCAGCACCTCGGGGCCGACGCCCAGTTGCACCAGGCGGTGGGCCAGGCGGTTGCTGCGGCGTTCCAGCTCGGCGTAGGTCAGTTGGGCGCCCACGCCTTCGCCGGCCAGCACCAGGGCGATGGCCTCGGGGGTGCGCGCGGCCTGGGCCTGGAAGCGCAGGTGGGCCGGCTCCGCTGCCTGGGGAGCAGCGGCGCGCAGGGCCCAGGCCTGCAATTGACGGGTTTCGTCCCTGGCCAGCAACTGCAGTTCGCCAAGGCGGCGACCGGGGTCGGCGACCAGGCTGTGCAGCAGGTTGCGCCAGTGACCGGCCATGCGCTCGACGGTGGTGCCGTCGAACAGGTCGGTGGCGTAGGTGAAGGCGGCCAGCAGGCGCTCGCCCTCCTCCCGGGTCTCCAGCATCAGGTCGCTGGCGGCGGCATGGTGGCGGGCGCCGGCGACGCTCTGCTCGGCGTCCAGGTGCGCCAGTTGCAGGCCACAGCCCAAGCGCATGCCCTGGATGTCGGTGACCAGCGGCTGGTGGTTGTACATGACCTGGAACAGTGGGTTCTGGCTCTGGCTGCGATTGGCTTGCAGGGCCTCCGCCAGCGCGTCGAAGGGCAGCTCCTGGTGCGCCTGGGCACCCAGGGCGGTGAGGCGCAGGTCCTGCAGCAACTGAGCGAACGGCAGGCGCCCATCCAGTTGACTGCGCAGCACCTGGGTGTTGACGAAGAAGCCGATCAGGCCCTCGACCTCGCCCCGGTTGCGGTTGGCGATCAGCCCGCCGACCCGGATGTCGCCCTGGCCGCTGTAGCGGTACAGCAGGGTCTTGAAGGCCGCCAGCAGCACCACGAACAGGGTCACGCCCTGGCGCTGGGCCAGGGCCTTGAGGCCGGCGTGCAGCGCCGGTTCGAGGGCGAACTCGATGCGCGCACCGGCATGGCTGGGCTGCGCCGGGCGCGGGCGGTCGCTGGGCAGTTCGAGGGGCAGGTGCTCCTCGCCCAGTTGGTCGCGCCAGTAGTCGAGCTGGCGCTCGCGCTCGCCGGCTTCCAGCCAGCTGCGCTGCCACAGGGCGTAGTCGCGGTACTGCACGGGCAACGCCGGGAGCTGCGGTTCGGCACCGGCGCTGCGGGCGTCCAGGCAGCGCATGAACTCCTCGATGAGGATGTTCATCGACCAGCCGTCGGCAATGATGTGGTGCATGGTCAGCAGCAGCACGTGCTCGTCGGCGGCGAGGCGCAGCAGCACCACCCGCAGCAGCGGACCCTGCTCCAGGTCGAAGGGCTGGCCGGCCTCCCGGGCGACCGCTTCTCGGGTGTACTGCAGGCGTTCGTCGGGTGCCAGGGCGGACAGGTCCAGGTGGCGCACCTGGGCGTCGGCAGCGTCGCCGACCCGCTGGAGGGCCTGGCCGTCGACCTCGTGGAAGGTGGTGCGCAGGCACTCGTGGCGCGCCACCAGGTCGGCGAAGGCGCAGTCCAGCGCGTTGCGCTCCAGCGGGCCCAGCAGGCGCACGGCGCCGGGCAGGTTGTAGGCGGCGCTGGTGGGCTCCAACTGCCAGAGGAACCACATGCGCTGCTGGGCGTAGGACAGCAGGTCACGGCTGGGGCTGCCGCTGCAATCGGGGATGGGGAAGCTGGCGAAGTCCATCTGCTCGCCCTTGAGGGCTTCGAGGAACAGGTGGCGCTTTTCGGGGGGCAGGTCGATGAACCGACGGGCCAGGAGGCGGGATTGATCGAGGGTGGTCATGGGTCGTCCGATCGGATGGAGGGAGCCCTGGGCTCCGCGATACCAGATGAACGAACGATTTGGCTTTGCATTTAGCCGGTGAAGAAGCCCACTTATGAAACCCGGCTATCGGCATTGCAGCCCTCGACAAGCACTAGGCCAAGCCGATTAGCGAGCACTGCCTGAGCATTCTGTTTCGCCTTGCCGGGCGAGTTTCTTTTGGCAATCGCCCCAAAAGAAACCAAAAGGTCTGGCCCCTACATGCGGGTTTGGCTTCGCCAAACTACCCTCGCTACATCATTGCGCCGGGGGTACGCCGCGACAGGCCATCCATGGCCTGACGCGTCTCTCGCGGCATCCATGCCGCTCAACCCCCTCTGCAACGATTACGCTCAGCCTTCTGAAGGGGCCCTTGTCCCTGCCCAACCCTTCCATCCCGGAAATACCCCGGAATGCGCACCAGATTGCTCTCACCCTTCTCTTGGGTGAGCCGATCAATCGGCTCCATGACCCTCGGCCATGGCGACGATGACCTTGCGTGCGCCGGTGAAGCGGCTGCGGGCGTGGGCGGCGAGCATGTTGTCGAGCATCATCACGTCGCCTTCCTGCCAGGGGAAGGCGATGGTGCAGTCGTCGAGCACGCCGCGCACTTCGTCGAGGATGGCGTCCTCAATGGGCGAGCCGTCGCCGTAGTAGACGTTACGCGGCAGGTCCTCTTCCTCGACGATCTCCAGCAGGCTCTCGCGCACCTCCGGGGGGAGGTTGGAGACGTGGAAAAGGTGCGCCTGGTTGAACCAGACGTCCTCCCCGGTGCGCGGGTGGCGGGCGACGGCCTGGCACACCTGGCGGGTGCGCAGTTCGCCGTCCTCTTTCCATTCGCAGGCGATGCGGTGGCGCTGGCAGTAGGCTTCCACCACCGCCGGGTCGTCGCTGTTGAACACCTGCTCCCAGGGCACGTCGAGGCCGTTGCCGAAGTTGCGCACGTACATCAGCCCATGGCGGGTGAAGCGTTCGTGGATGCGCGGGTCGATGCGGCGGAACACCTCGCGGCTGTCGGCGATGGGCGTTTCGCCGCCGGTCTCGGCGGCGACCATGCTGTAGAACCAGATCTTCATCGGCCATTCGCGGGTGTAGGCCTGTTCGTTGTGCAGCGGGATCTTCTGGTGCGGCGGGTACTCGGTGGAGGTGTACACGCCCTGGGTGACGTTGGTGCGCGGGGTGGAGCCGAACTCGTAGTTCAGCAGCGGGTGGCCGAAGCCGGCGGCGAAGCGGCGGAAGGCTTCCGCGCCGCCCACGTCGAACCCACGGAAGAGGATGCCGCCGACGCTGAGCAGGTGACGGTCCACCAGCTCGCGGATCGGCCCCAGCGCCTCGTTGAGGTCCAGCCCCGGCTCCGGGGCCTGGACCAGCAGCGGCAGGTTGCCCGCGCCAGGCAGCAGGGGCCGGGCGAGGAGTTCCAGCAAGGTGCTCATGGCGATCTCCCGGCGGCCTCAGGCCGCTTCCTGCAACGCTGCGGCCAGGGCCCGGGCGAAGCGGCGGGCGACTTCGTCCACCTGGTCGGCGGTGATGATCAGCGGCGGCAGGAAGCGCACCACGCTGCCGTGGCGGCCACCCAGTTCGAGGATCAGCCCGCGCTTCAGGCACTGGGCCTGCAGGCGCGAGGCCAGGGCGCTGTAGGTGGGCGGGTGGCCGAGGGCGTCCGGCGTGCCGGTGGGGTCCACCAGTTCCACGCCGAGCATCAGCCCGCGTCCGCGGATGTCGCCCAGTTGCGGGTAGTCGCGCTGCAGTTCGCGCAGGTGGCCGGCCAGGCGCTCGCCCATGGCGGCAGCGTGGGCGGGGATGTCGTGCTCCTTGAGGTAGCGCATCACCGCCGAGCCGGCGGCCATGGCCATCTGGTTGCCACGGAAGGTGCCGGCGTGGGCGCCCGGCCCCCAGGCGTCGAGCCACTCACGGTAGACCATCACCGCCAGCGGCAGGCTGCCGCCGATGGCCTTGGAGAGCACCACCACGTCGGGAATGATGCCGGCGTGCTCGAAGGCGAACATCCTGCCGGTGCGGCCGAAGCCGCTCTGGATCTCGTCGACGATCAGCGCTACGCCGGCCTTCTCGGTGATGCGGCGCAGGCCGCGCAGCCACTCGATGTCCGCCGGCACCACGCCGCCCTCCCCCTGCACCGCTTCGACGATCACCGCCGCCGGCAGCAGCACGCCGGCCTCGGGGTCGCTGAGCAGGTTTTCCAGGTAATGCAGGTTGGCGCGCACGCCGGCCTCGCCACCGATGCCGAAGGGGCAGCGGTAGTCATAGGGATAGGGGGCGAACTGCACGCCATTGCCGAGCACGGCACCCAGGGCCTTCTTCGGCCCCAGGTTGCCCATCAGCCCCAGGGCGCCCTGGCTCATGCCGTGGTAGCCACCCTGGAACGAGAGGATGGTGCTGCGCCCGGTGGCGGTGCGCACCAGCTTCAGCGCGGCTTCCACGGCGTCGGTGCCGGTGGGGCCGCAGAACTGGATCTTCGCCTCCCGGGCCAGGCCCTCGGGCAGCAGGCCGAAGAGGTCCTGGACGAACTGGTCCTTCACCGGGGTGGTGAGGTCGAGGGTGTGCAGCGGCAGCTCGTCGTCCAGCACCTGGCGGATGGCGTCGATCACCACCGGGTGGTTGTGCCCAAGGGCCAGGGTGCCGGCACCGGCGAGGCAGTCGATGAAGGTGCGGCCCTCGACGTCCTCGACATACAGCCCACGCGCGCGCTTGAGCGCCAGGGGAATGCGCCGGGGGTAGCTGCGGGCATTGGATTCCTGCCGGGCCTGACGGGCCAGCAGCGGTGAGGTTTCGAACTGGTAGAGCGTCTCGTCTTCGGCAACGGCGTGCGGTTGGCTGGTGGTGAGGCTGGTGGCGACGTGCATCCTTCGACCCTCGATGAAAGTGGCATCTGGCTCCGGGCCGGGTGCGTGTGGCGCATACCGGCCGTGTGCAGAGGAGACGATGGGTGAAGGTGGGGATTTAGACGGAGCGTGTGTAGCCCGTTGCTGCACACGTTAAACTGCGCGGCCTCGCCCGAAGCCCGACTGACTGCACACCGAATGGAATCGAAGTGAACCGCTTTCTTGTAGACGAACTGCTCACCACACCTGGCCTGATGCGCCAGCACCTTCTGAATGCCTTAGCCATCCGGGTGGAGACGCTGGAGTTCCGCACCTTCGACGAAGGCCTGTGCGACGCCAGGCTTTACCACTGCGCCAGATCGAGCGGTGCGACGTCTGCCCAGGCACTGGTCGCGCTGCTCAATCACGAATTACACCGGGTGCAGGAATGGGCGATGGAGGAAACGACTCCAGAGCATGTCGACGACCTGATAAAGCACTGGCTATTACCGCAGCTCGTCGATGCCCGCCCTACCAGCATCAACCCGCAGGAAGCGACCCTGGAGATCACCAGCATGGGGGATGCCATCCGCAACGCAATTCTCGAGCGACGCGCCGACACCCGACGCCCGTACCACAGCGACTACTGGGGGATCTTCCTCGACGGCCAGCCGCAGCCGCTGGATACACCAATCCTCCCCGAGCAGCTGACAGTACCGGTGCTGGCCTTGCAGGACAGCTGGAACGAGAAGCTCTATTTCTGCGAAACCCGTAACGCCTGGCTGCTCTACAGCTGGTCAACAGGGGCCTGAGCGATGAAGGTCTATCTGGACGACGAACGCGCCACGCCTGAGGGCTGGGTCCGTGCCTGGTGGCCGGATGAGGTGATCGCGCTGCTGGAGACCGGCCAGGTCAGCGAACTGAGCCTGGACCACGACCTGGGCGATGACCAGCGCGGCACCGGCTATGACGTGATCCTGTGGATCGAGGAAGCGGTGGCGCTGCGGGGGTTCGTGCCGCCGCACATCCATGTGCATTCGGCCAATTCCGCCGCCGTGGCGCGGATGCGCGCCGGGGTGCGGGCCATCGAGGCGCTGGCGGCGCGCAACGCTCAATCGGCGCGGTAGCGTCCTACCAGGCGCTGCAGGCCGCCGGCCATCTCGGCCAGGCGCTGGGTGATGCCATTGGCGGTGTGGCTGCTCTCGGCGGTGTGCTGGGCGATGGTGACGATCTGGTGCACGTTGTGGTTGATCGACTCGCAGACCCGGGTCTGCTCGGCGGCGGCGTCGGCGATCTGGGCGTTCATGCCGTTGATGACGCCGGCGGCCTCGCTGATGGCCTCCAGGGCCTGCCCGACCCGGGCCACTTCGGCGACGCTGCGGGCGCAGCCCTGGCGGATCTGCTCGATGACGGCGATGGCCTCGCGGGCGCCGCCCTGGAGGCGCTCGATCATCCCCTGGATTTCCGCCGTGCTGCTCTGGGTGCGACCGGCCAGGGTGCGCACTTCGTCCGCCACCACGGCAAAGCCCCGCCCCTGCTCGCCGGCACGGGCCGCTTCGATGGCGGCGTTGAGCGCCAGCAGGTTGATCTGCTCGGCCACGCCACGGATCACGTCCAGCACCCCGCCGATGTGCTCGGACTCGCTGCCGAGCTGGCGGATGGTGGCGACGCCTTCCGCCACCTGGCCTTCCAGCCCGCGGATTTCCGCCGTGGCGCCGCCCACCAGGCTGCGTGCCTCGTCCACCCGGTGCTCGGCGTCGCGGGCAGCCTGGGCGGCGCTGGAGGCACTGCCGGCGATCTGCTGGGCCGCACCGGACATTTCCTCGGTGGCGGTGGCCAGTTGGTCGCTCTCGCGATGCTGGGTGTCGATGCCCTGGCCGATGCCGGCCATGAAGGCTTCCAGCTCTTCGCTGGCGCGGCCCAGGGTGTCGGAGGACTCGCGGGTCTGCCGCACCAGGTGGCGCACCTGTTCGGCGAAGCGGTTGAAGGAGGTGGCCAGGGCGCCGAGTTCATGGCCGCTGGATTCGTCCAGCCGGCGGGTCAGGTCGCCCTCGCCCCGGGCGATGTCCTCCATGGTGGAGACGGCCTGGCCCAGCGGTGCATGGATGCTGCGCACCAGCAGCATCACCAGCCCCACCACCAGGCCGAGCAGCAGGACGACGGAGAAGCCGCCGCGCAGCAGGCTTTGGCGCAAGGCTTCGGCGAACTCCTGGTCGAGGGCGGCGACCAGGGCGTCGAGGTCGTCGATGTAGAAGCCGGTGCCCAGCACCCAGTCGGTGCCGGGCACGGGGACGACGTGGGCGAGCTTGGGGGATGGGGCGTCCTGGCCCGGCTTGGTCCAGCCGTATTCCAGGTAGTCACCACCATGCTTGGCGGCCTCGATGTACTCCTGCACCAGGGCGCGTCCGTCCGGGGTGCTGGAACTCCAGTAGTCGTTGCCTTCCCGCGAGGGGTTGTCGCCGCTGACCACCTGCACGCCGTGGGTGTCGTAGACGAAGAAGTAGCCGCTGTCGCCGTCGAAGCGCAGGGCGCGCAGCAGGTCCTTGGCCCGCTCCGGCTCGCCCCGCGCAAGGGCCGGCTCGACGGCGGACAGGGCCAGTTCCATGTAGTTGGCCAACTGGTCGCGGCGCGCATCCAGCAGCGACTGGCGCAGGGTGTCGCGCCCCAGGTCGCGCAGGTCACGGGCCTGGTCGAAACCGGTCCAGGCGCCGGCCAGCGCGAGCAACAGCAGTGGCAACATGGCCAGCCCGAGAATCTTCTGCTTGATGGACAATCCCTTCATTTCGCACCCCTCCGGTCACTGAACTGGCTCCGGGTTCTAGCACAGGGCCCAGCCCTGTTCAGGAGGCGACGCGAAAGAGGCGGAACCGAAGCGAAGGCGGCCGGTGGATGCCGGGCCGCCTGTGGCGCAGGCCCTGTCGGGCCTGTAGGAAAAGCGGTGCAAGACGGATCGAACGCCCTGACGCTGCGGGGCGGCATTTCCCGCTTAACGCTGGATGGGCACACCGCCATCACGCGCCCCGGGCCGTCAGCCTGGCGCGCCTGGAAACAGCCTCAGAGCGCCGGCCAGACCTGCAGCATTCCCGCCAGGTGCAAACCGCCGAGGGCCAGGCAGATAAGCGAACTCCACAGCCAGAATGCCGGGCTGCGGCCGAGCCCGACAGGGATCAGCGCCAGCCCGCCGACCCCGCGCAGCAGGTAGACGGCGGCGACCCCGCCCAGGACCAGGCGGCTCAGGGGCAGCAGCCGGCCGAGCCCGGCGCAGACCGCGTACAGCGCAAACAGGCCGAGCACCAGGGTGATGCCCAGGGTCACCCGCGTGGGGAACGGGCTGCCGGCCTCGGCCAGGCGCGCCATGCGCTCACCGGCGCCGAAGAAGCGGTACCAGGGCGCGCCGTAGCGGATGCAGCCGAGGTGCAGCAGCGCGGCGAGCGCACTCAGTGCGCCACCGGCCAGCAGGAAGGGGTTGGGAAACAGGTCGTCCATGGTCGGGGCCGTCCGTGGGTCGCGGGCTGGTTCAATCCAGCAGGGTGCGCAGCGTGCGCGCGGGGTTGGCGAGAAAGCCCCGGGTCACCCGCACGTGTTCGGTGTCGTCGTAGTCCACCCGTTCGAAGCCCTGGGGGCCGCACTGGTAGATCCAGGCGCCCGGGTAGGCCATGAGGATCGGCGAGTGGGTGGCGATGACGAACTGCGAGTCGTCCTTCACCAGGTCGTGGATGCGCGCCAGCATCGCCAACTGGCGCTGGGGCGAGAGCGCGGCCTCGGGTTCGTCCAGCAGGTAGACGCCCTTGCCGCCGAAGCGATTCATCATCAGCGCGAAGAAGGATTCGCCGTGGGACTGCTCGTGCAGCGAGAGCCCGCCGTAGGAGTCGATCACCGGCGGCGCCGGGGCGGGCTCGGCGTCCATCCGCTCGATCTCGGTGGCGACGTTGAAGAAGCTCTCCGCCCGCAGGAAGAACCCGTCGCGGGCGCGGCGCACGCCCTTGCCGACCCGCAGGGCCTGGTGCAGTTCGGAGTGGGAAGCCCAGGTGCCGAAGTTGAAGTTGCGGGTGCCTCCCTCGGGGTTGAAGCCCAGGGTCACCGCCAGCGCCTCCATGAGGGTGGATTTGCCCGAACCGTTCTCCCCCACCAGGAAGGTCACGGTGGGGCTGAACTCCAGGCGCCCCAGGTGCCTGACCGCCGGGAGCGAATAGGGGTAGTCGCTGCGGCCCTCGGCCTTGTCGGCCTTCAGGCGCATGTCGATCAGGTAGCGCGTGTCCATCGCGGGCCTCCGAAAACAGGCCGCCATCCTAGCCAGCGGCGACTCCTTCCACCAGCCGCCGAGCGGCACGAAACGCAGCCGAACCAAACGCCACTTGCGAGGATCAACCCTGCATCACCTGCAGGAGCCCACCATGAGCGAAGACGGCAAGACACCGGGGCTGTCCCCCCGCGAACGCCAGGACGTGAACGAGAACCAGCCGCCCCGTGCGGCGGTGCTCCACGAGATCATCCGTACCCAGGGCGACCAGGAACTGGAGCGCAAGGCCGCCGCACTGTGGTGGTCGGCCCTGGCGGCGGGCCTGACCATGGGCCTGTCGCTGATGGCGATGGGCTTGCTGCATGCGCGCCTGCCGGACACCCCTGCCAGCCAGGTGATCGCCAGCCTGGGCTACTCGGCGGGCTTCCTGGCGGTGATCCTCGCGCGCCAGCAGCTGTTCACCGAGAACACCCTGACCGCCGTGCTGCCGGTGATGAGCCAGCCCACCCTGCACAACCTCGGCCGTCTGCTGCGCCTGTGGAGCGTGGTGCTGGCGGGCAACCTGGCCGGCACCCTGCTGGTGGCCTGGGTGATGCTGCATCTGCCGATCTTCGACGGCGCCACGGACCGTGCCTTCCTCGGCATCGGCCGCAAGGTGATGGAGAACGACAACGGGCAGATGTTCGCCAAGGGCATCGTGTCCGGCTGGATGATCGCCACCCTGGTGTGGATGATCCCCTCCCAGGAAAGCGCCAAGCCGCTGCTGATCATCCTCGTCACCTACCTGATGGCCCTGGGGGACTTCACCCACATCGTGGTCGGCTCGGCGGAGGTGTCCTACCTGGTGTTCGCCGGGCACCTCGACTGGGCAGCCTTCTGGCTCGACTTCGCCGGCCCCACCCTGGCGGGCAACATCGTCGGCGGCAGCCTGATCTTCGCCCTGATCAGCCACGCCCAGGTGCGCAGCGACACACGCCGCCTGGACGATGCACGCACGGCGGAGGCGGAGGCGCCAGGGCAGCGCAAGCGGGGCTGAGTGGGCCGCTATCCAACACAAATAAAAGCAATTATCATTTGCGGCTTTCTGGTGGCCGGATGTCGCAGTGACCCCTTCCAACCTCGATGCCGTATTCCTCGCCCAGCGCATGCCGCTGTTGCGCACCCTGGCCCGCATGGTGAAGAGCCCAAGCGTGGCCGAGGACCTGGTGCAGGAAACCTACCTGCGGGTGGCGCGGACCCTCCACGAGCGGCCCATCGACCACCTGGAGCCGTTCCTCTTCCAGACCGGGCGCAACCTGGCCCTGGATCACCTGCGGCGCGTGCGCATGCAGTCACGGACGCTGCTGGAGGACGTGCCCGAGGCGGTGATCGAGGCCGTGGCGGCCCCCACTTCCTCCACCGAGGACGGCCTGCATGCCGAGCGCCTGCTGGAGCGCCTGGGCGACACCCTCGGTCAGTTGACGCCCCGCCAGCAGCGGACCTTCGTGCTCAGCCGCCTGCATGGCCTGAGCTACGGCGAGATCGCCGAACAGCTCGGCGTCTCGCCCAGCACGGTGCAGAAGGAACTGAAACTGATCATGACCCTGTGCATCACCCTGATGAGCCGGCTGGACCCGCCCACATGACAGGGTTTCGCTCCTGCCCGGGTTCGACAAGAATAGGCGCCCCACGCCCCGAGGACGCGCCCGTGCCCGACGAACACCGCCCTGCTTCCGATGCCCATCCAGCGGTGGACCCGGCCTGCCTGGGCGAGGCGCTGGACTGGCTGATCCTGCTGGACGAGGCCGATGACGAGTGCCGCCAGCGCTTCGAACGCTGGCGCACACAATCCCCCGAGCACGCCCGTGCCTTCGAGGCCGCGCGGCGGATGTGGAACGCCCCGCTGCTGGGTGAGGCCGCCGCCCGGCTGGAACCCACCCTCGCCCGCCCCCGTGCCAACCGCCGGTTGCGCCCGTTGTGGGGCCTGGCGGCCGCGGTGCTGCTGGCGGTGGGCGTGGGCTTTCACAACGAGCTGGTCTTGCGCGTGCAGGCCGACCACCTGACCGCCACCGGTCAGCGCCAGACCGTGGAGCTGGCCGACGGTTCACGGGTGTTGCTGAACACCCGCACGGCCTTTGCCGCCGACATCGACCCCACCCAGCGCAGCGCCCGGTTGCTGCAGGGCGAGGCCTATTTCAACGTGGCCAAGGACCCTAACCGCCCCTTCGAGGTAGAGGCCGGCCCCGTGAGCCTGTCGGTGCGCGACACCGCTTTCGCCGTGCGCTACCTGGGGGACGAAGCCGAGGTCAGCGTGGAGCGCGGCGAACTGGATCTGCGTTCCCGCCGCAGCGACGCACGCATGAGCCTGGCTGCCGGCGACAGCGTGCGCATCGGCCCGGGTGGTTTCAGTGATCGGCGCCGCCTGGACGCCGGGGACCTGGCCTGGGTGCGTGGGCGCCTGGTGTTTCAGGACTGTCCGCTGCGCGAGGTGCTGGCGGAGCTGCGGCGCTACTACCCCGGCTGGATCATCAACACCGACGAGCGCCTGGGCGAGCGTGCGGTGACCGGCAACTACCGCCTCGACGACCCCATCGCCGTGGTCCGCGCCCTGGCGGACATCACCGCAGCCAGCCTGCACGAGTACCCCGCGCTGGTGGTCATCGACTGACCCCGGCGCGCTGCCGCCCTTCTCCACGCCACATGACTGTCTCGGATGCGGGCCCCTGCGCGTTTGCTGGCGGAACGGGCCGGGCGTCTTGCGCGCGGATTCCCCGGGCTGAAGCCCGGGCTACGACGGTGCCTGCGTGGGAAATTCCATGTCCATTTGCCGTAGCGACGCGAGGTCAGATAGGGCGTCGGACCTCTCATCACGGCAAAGGTGATCCTTGCCAGGGCGTAGGGGGACCGCGCTTCATCGGTCCACCCTGCGTGGTCACGGCGAACGCCATGGGTGGATGGAAAAAGCGCCATCCACCCCGCGCCGAGCCAATGGCGCGCTGCCCTTTGTGTGAAGCCCGTAGGATGCGGTGAGCCCGGCGAACCGCGTCGATGCCCCGTACGTGGCGGCCATGCAGGGAATGCCCCAACCTAACTGGCAGCACCCGGTGGGAGCGGATTGATCCTCGATGCGCCAACGGCGCGGCTGCCTTTTCCGGGAAGTCGCCCAGGCCGGTTCCAGGCACGCAGCAGCTCTGCGTCAGCACCGGCTGATTTTTTTTTTACGCGATTGTGGCGGGACGTTCGTCTGGTCAGATGCCAATGCAACTGATTCGCATTAGATGCGTATCATCAGACGGACCGAAGAGAGCCGAACCCATGACCACGCGTTCCACCTCCCCTGCCCTGCGTCGCCTCGCCCGCCCCGCCAGCCTGTCACTGCTGGCCCTGTCCATCGCCATGGGCAGTGCCCCCGCCAGCGCCCAAGGCACCGCGCCCCAGGCCACCGGCCAACTGGCCAGCCAGGGCGGCTACAGCTTCACCATTGCCCGCCAGCCGCTGGTGGATGCGCTCAACGCCTTCAGCGCCACCAGCGGCTGGCAGGTGGGGCTTTCGGCAGACCTGGCCAGCGGCATCCAGTCCCCGGGCGTCAGCGGCCGGCTGCCGGCCGAGCAGGCCCTGAAACGCCTGCTCAGCGGCACCGGGCTGGACTACAAGCTGGTGGGCGAACGCAGCGTGGTGCTGCTCAAGGCCGTCACCCCGGGCCTGGCCATGGAGCTGCAGCCCCTGGCTGTCACCGCCACCCGCCAGGAACAGCTTGCCAGCGAAGTCCCCGCCAGCGTCAGCGTGGCCAGCCGCGAGCAACTGGACCGCCGCAACATCAACAACATCAAGGACCTGGTGCGTGGCGAGCCCGGCGTCTCGGTAAGCGGCGCCGGCCAGCGTGCCGGCATCACCGGCTACAACATCCGCGGCATCGACGGTGACCGCGTGCTGACCCAGGTGGACGGTGTCGAAGTGCCCAGCAGCTTCTTCTACGGCCCCTATGCCCAGACCCACCGCAACTACGTGGACCCGGAGATCGTCAAGCGCGTGGAGATCCTCCGGGGACCGGCCTCGGCCCTGTACGGCAGCAACGCCATCGGCGGTGCGGTGAGCTACTTCACCCTGGACGCCGACGACATCATCAAACCCGGCCGCGACACCGGCGCCCGTCTGAAGACCGGCTACAGCTCCGCCGATGACAGTTGGCTCACCTCCGGCACCGTCGCCGGCCGTCACGAGCAGTTCGACGCCCTGCTGCACCTCTCCCAGCGCAATGGCCACGAGACCGAGTCCTACGGCGGCCATGGCGGCACCGGCCTGGACCGCGCCGAAGCCAACCCGGAAGACGTGCGCACCACCAACCTGCTGGCCAAGCTGGGCTGGAACTACAACGACACCGACCGCCTGCAACTGACCTACGAGAAATACAAGGACGACCGCGACACCAACCAGCTCAGCGCCGTGGGCGGGCCGTTCATCGGCAACAACGCCTTCAACTGGTACCGCTCCCGGACAGGCAACGACACCATCACCCGCGAGCGCTTCGGCCTGGAGCACACCCTGGCCCTGGACAGCCTGCTGGCAGACAACCTGAAGTGGAGCCTCAACTACCAACTGGCCAAGACCGACCAAAGTACGGTCGAACACTACGTTCCTGGCTCACGCAACGTGATGCGCTACCGCGAGACCACCTACAAGGACCGCCTCTGGGTGCTCGATACACAGTTCGACAAGGCCTTCTCCCTGGGCGAGACCGAGCACCTGCTGACCTACGGCGCCAGCCTCAAGCGCGAGCAGGTCACCGGCCTGCGCAGCGGCACCGGCGTCTGTGCCGCCTCGGTGGGCAGCTGCACCAACCGCGTTGGTCAGATAAGCGCCAGTGACGTACTGGCTGCGCAGAGCGACTTCCCGGACCCGACCATCCAGACCTACGGCCTGTTCCTGCAGGACCAGATCCGCTGGAACCAGTGGACCTTCCTGCCGGGCCTGCGCTACGACTACACCCGCCTGAAGCCCGAGCTGACCGACGAGTTCCTCGCCACCATCAGCAACGCCAACGTCACCGCCTTCAGCGACAAGGCCCAGACCTGGGACCGCGTCTCGCCCAAGTTCGGCGTCACCTACGAGTTCGACGAGCACTACACCGCATTCGGCCAGTACGCCGAAGGCTTCCGCACACCGAGCGCCAAAGCGCTCTACGGCCGCTTCGAGAACATCGCCGGCGGCTACGTGGTCGAGCCCAACCCCAACCTGGAGCCGGAGAAGAGCCGTGGCGTGGAAGCGGGCCTGCGCGGCCAGTTCGATGCCGGCAGCTTCGACGTGGCGGCCTTCTACAACGAGTACCGCGACTTCATCGACGAGAACGCCAGCGTCGCCACCAGCGGCGCCACCTTCAAGAGCGTCAACATCGCCCACGCCAGCATCCGTGGCATCGAGGCCAAGGGCCGACTGAACCTGGACGCCTTCGGCGCCCCGGCCGGTCTCTACAGCCAGGCCTCCATCGCCTACGCCCGGGGCCGTGATGACGACACCGGCGCGGCGCTGAACAGCGTCAACCCGCTGACCGGCGTGTTCGGCCTGGGCTACGAGCAGGACACCTACGGCACCCTGCTGAGCTGGACCCTGGCCAAGCGCAAGACCCGCATCGACCAGGGCGACTTCAACGCCCCGGATGGCCGCAGCAGCCAGTTCAAGACCCCGGGCTTCGGCGTGCTCGACCTGACCGGTTACTACAAGCTGACCGACGACCTGACGGTGAACGCGGGCCTCTACAACCTCACCGACAAGAAGTACTGGCTGTGGGATGACGTGCGGGGCTACGACGGTGTGGGCGAAGCCGGCGTGACCAGCCCGGCCAACCTCGATCGGCTGACCCAGCCGGGGCGTAATTTCGCGGTCAATCTGGTGTGGGATATCTGAGCAACCGCTCGACACGACAAAGGGGCCCAAGGGCCCCTTTTTCAGCGCGGCAGCCATGCAGCTCGTCTTTTACTGCAACGCCAACTCCACCGCCTGGACCAGGTGCGCGTCGTTCCACGGCTTGGTGATGAAGCGACAGACCGCGCTCTGGCTGATGGCCTGCATCAGCGTCTGGGCGTCGTTGTGGCCGGTGAGGAGGATGCGCCGGCACGCTGGGTAGAGCTGGCGTGCGCGGCTGAGCAGTTCCACCCCGGTGATGCCCGGCATGGCGTGGTCGGAGATGATCACCTGCACCGGCTGACTGGCCAGCAGGGCGAAGGCTTCCTCGGCATTGCCGGCGCACAGCACCTTCCAGCCACGCCCCCGCAATACGCGGCGCAGGGCGCCGTGTACGGCGGGTTCGTCGTCCACCAGCAGCAGCGTGGGGGCGTCGGGGTGGTCGGCGCAGGCGGGGCGGGGGAACCAGTGCCGGGTCTGGCCACGCCAGGGCGCCACCGCGTCCAGGGGCATGGGCCGAGCGGCGAAGTAGCCCTGCCACTGGTTGCAACGCAGGCTATGCAACAGGCGCATCTGGGCTTCCTGCTCCACGCCTTCGCAGAGCACTTCCACGGAGAGGTGCTGGAGCATGGCCATCAGTGCGCGGAACAGGGCCAGGGCGCGGGCGTCCTCGCCGGTGCCGGTGAGGAAGCGCCGGTCCACCTTGACCCGGTCCACCGGCAGGGCCTGGAGGTAGCCGAGGTTGCAGAAGCCGGTACCGAAGTCGTCCAGGGCCAGGCGTACCCCGAGGCGGCGCAGCCCGGCCAGTTGCTCGCGCACCTGGGCTTCGTCATCCAGCAGGCAGGACTCGGTGATCTCCAGCTCCAGCCGCGAGGCCTCAAGGCCGTGGCGCTGCAGGGTGCGCTGGATGAAGCCCACCAGTTGGCGGTCGCGCAGTTGGGAGGGCGACAGATTGACGGCCAGGGTGGCGTGCCTTTCCGTCAGCAGCGCGCGGGCGTCGGCGATGGCGCGGCCCAGCACCCATTGCCCGAGGTCCACCATCAGCCCCAGCCGCTCCGCCACCGGGATGAACTTGTCCGGCCCCAGCAGGCCCCGGGTTGGGTGCTGCCAGCGCACCAGGGCTTCGTAGCCGCAGACTTCGCCGGTCTGGCAGTCGATCTGCGGCTGATAGTGCAGCACCAGTTGCTCTTCCCGCAGCGCGGCACGCAGTTGGCCGCAGAGTTCAGCCTCGCGCCGGGCTGTGATCAAGCGGGCTTCGTCGAAATAGCGGTAGCGCCCGCCACCCTCGCGGCGTGCTTCGCGCTGGGCCAGTTCGGTGCGGCTGTAGAGGCTAGCGAAGGTGCGGTCGCGCACCCAGGCCACCGCAAGGCCGACGCTGGCACGCAGGTGGAACACCTGGCCGGCCAGTTCCAGCGGCGCTTCCACCAGGGCGCAGAGGGAGGCGCCGAGGCGGTCGGGGGTGTCGCGGCCATCCGGCACGCCCAGCAGGAAGCTGTCCGGGCCGTTGCGCCACAGCCATTCGCCGTCACGCAGGGCGGCGCGCAGGCGGTCTTCGAGGTGCAGCATCACCAGGTCGCCGGTTTCCAGGCCGTGGTGGGCGTTGAGTGTGTGGAAGTCGTCGAGGTCGATCAATGCCAGCAAGGCGCCGGGGGCGCAGGGCCCCTGGGTGGCAATCCTGTCCGCCAGGGAGGCGGAAACAGATTCTTGGATGTCCATCAGCGAGGCTCCGGTTCGCTCTCGTCCTCGAGCAGGATGGCGCCGTCCTCGCTCCGGGCGACGGCGAAGATCTCGGGATGTTCCTGGCGCATCTTGCGCAGGTGCGCCTTGTGGGTGTCGATGGCGTGTTGCTGCTGCCTGACCCGTTCGAGCAGCGCCTTGCGCTCGACCTGGCTGTGCTGCAGTTCGAGGCAGGTGTGCAGGGTACTGCACAGTTCGTAGGCGTCCCAGGGCTTGGAGATGAAGCGGTAGACCTCGGCCCGGTTGATGGCGCGCACCAGCGTTTCACGGTCGCTGTCGCCACTGAGCAGCAGGCGCAGGGCGTCGGGTTGCAGCTGCTTGGCGAACTGGAGGAAGGCGATGCCGTCCAGCTCGGGCATGCGCAGGTCGGAGAGGATCAGCTCGTAGGTGTTCTGCGACAACGCCTCCAGCGCCTCCTGGGGATCGGTGAAGGTGTCGAGCTGCCAGCTCTCCCCGCGCAGTTCGCGGCAGATGGCATTGACCACGGCGGGCTCGTCATCCAGCAGCAGCAATCTGGACATGGCATCACTCCAGGTGAGCGCGGGGCTTGGCCGCTTCTGGCTCACGGACGAACAGGGTGTAGGAAGCCGATTCGATGCCTTCGAAGGCGATCAGCTTGCGGATCAGCAGGTCTGAGAGGACCTTGCCTTCATTGAGCAGCAGCATGCCGTTGTCGGCGTGCAGGTTACGCGCGAGCACCATGCCGGGCTCCAGGTGCCGGGTGTCCACTGCCCGTACATCGGGATCGCCGATGGTGACGTCGGGCATCGCCGTGGAGCAGATGGTGATGAAGCGCTCCACCAGCTCCGGGTCGTACAGCCGCTCGGCGTACTTGCGGATGAACAGCAGGGCCTCGTCGCGATTGAGGCGGCGCTCCAGCACCAGGCCGCATTGCAGTTCGACGAAATCCACCGCCAGCTTGAGCATGCGCGAACCCAGGGGGATGTCGTTGCCGCGCAGGTGATCGGGGAAGCCGGAGCCGTCCCAGCGCTCCTGATGGTGGCGGATCAGCCGTGCGGCGTCGTGCAGCGGTTCCAGCGCCATCAGCACCGATTCGCTCTGGGAGGGGTAGCGCCGGTAGAGGTCGCGGTCCTTGCTGTGCATCAGGTCCGAAGGGCCGATGATCAGCGCATCCGGCAGGCTCAGCTTGCCGATGTTGTAGAGCGCGGCGGCCATGCTCAGGTCGCGGGCCTGGTCCTCGGGCATGCCGAGGTCGGCGGCGAAGGCGCGGATCAGGGCGATGATCTGCTGGTTGGTCTGCTTCTCCCGAGGCAGGCGCTGGTTGACCAGCAGGGAGAACACTTCGGTGCTGAGCGCGTAGCTGCGGCGCAGCTCTTCGTAAGCAAGGTCGAGCATGTCGGCCGTCTGCTGCAGCTCGGAGGTGCGCGCCTGGACGCGCTTCTCCAGGGTCTCGTTGAGGCTCTTGAGCTGCTGGTTCTGCTCCTGGGTCAGGTGCTGCAGGCGCTCGCGCTCGCGCTCGGCGAACTGGTAGGCCAGGGCCTGGCGGATGGTCAGCAGCAACTCGTCGTCGTTCCAGGGTTTGCTCAGGTAGCGGTAGATCTGCCCTTCGTTGATGGCGGTGATGATGGTGTTGATGTCGGCGTAGCCGGTGAGCAGCACGCTCATGCAGCCCGGGTCGCGCTTGTGAATCTCGGCCAGCAGCGTGGCGCCATCCATGCCGGGCATGCGTGCGTCGGACACCACCAGGTCGACGGGCTGGGTCTCGAACAACTGCAGCGCCTCGTCGCCACTGTGGGCCATGACCAGGTCATAAGGCTGGCCCCGGAGCAACCGTCGGAGGCTGTTGAGGATGTTCTCCTCGTCATCGACGAGCAGGACGCGCGGACGCGGCAGGCTCTCGTGGGCTTCAGTCATGGTGCGCTCCTCCGCTGGTTGCTCCCTGGTGGATCGGCAGACGGATACGGAAGGTCGAGCCCTGGCCCACCTCGCTGGTGACCGTCAGGCTGCCGCCGTGCTTCTCCACGATGCTGAACGATAGCGCGAGTCCCAGCCCGGTGCCCTTGCCCACCGGCTTGGTGGTGAAGAACGGGTCGAATATCTGCATCAACTGGCTTTCGGGAATGCCGCAGCCACTGTCGCTGATCTCGATGAGCACATCGCCACCGCAGTGCTCGGTGTGGATGACGATGTGCCCGAAGCTCTCGATGGACTGGGCGGCGTTGACCAGCAGGTTCATCACCACCTGGTTGATCTGCGCGGGAATGCACTCCACCAGAGGCAGCTCTCCGAAGTCGCAGACCACCTCGGCCTTGTACTTGACCTCGTTGTTGACCACGTTGAGGGTGCTGCGGATGCCGTCATGCAGGTCAGCCGGCACGAAGCGCTCATCCCCGCTGTGGGAGAAGTCGCGCAGCGAGGAGATGATGCGCTTGACCCGCTCCACGCCATCGGCGGACTCGCCCAGCAGGCCGTTGATGTCGTCGCGGATGAAGTCGTAGTCGAACTGCGTCTTCAGCCGCTCCAGCTCCAGACCGCCCCACTCGCTCATCTGGTCCACCAGTTGCAGCAGTTGCTGCACGTAGCCCACCAGGGTCTTGAGGTTGCTGGCGACGAAGCCCACCGGGTTGTTGATCTCGTGGGCGACACCTGCGGCGAGCTGGCCGATGGCAGCCATCTTCTCCGATTGCAGCAGCTGGCGATTGGCGGCCTGCAGCTTGATGCTCAGTTCGTTCAGCTCGCCATGCTTGCTCCGCAGTGCAATCAAGGCATGCTGCAGCGCCGGGTTGGCCGCCGCACGGCTGCTGTCGAAAATCGCCAGGCCATAGAGCGGTTCATCCACGCCGGACTCGACGCAGTACAGCAGGGTGGCCTGGAGCATCGGCAGCGGCGTCGGCTCGTCGTCGTCCGGCTGGCTGCTGAGAAGGATCAGGTAAGGCTGGTCGTGCCAGATGGTCTGTACCGCCTGGCCGCCCCGCCTGATCTGGTCGAAGAGGCCGTGCCAGCACGGCGTATCGACTTCGGGGAACGCCTCCACCAGGTGCATGCCGACAATCCCGGAGAGGTCACGCGAACAGCGCTGGCGGATGAAAGCGTTGCAGTAGAGAACCCGTTGCGACCCATCCAGCAGCAGGAAGCCGGCGGGAATCTGCTCCACCGCGGCGACCATCTGCTGCTGAATAACCGTTGAGCTCATGGAATAACACCCGCCCACATCGGACCTAAGCTGAGTATAGGCAAGCGAATTGCGGGTGATGGCAATTTGACGTCATATCACCGTCACTTCGTCGGAAACCGTTTCACGCCAGGAGGTCCCATGCACGCGACGAATTCCCTAGCGCACTACCACCTGGCCTTCGAGGATGGCGGCGAGGCCGCTCTCGATGCCCCCTCCCCGTCCCCGGACATTCCCCCCGAGTGGGCCCGGCTGGAACATTGCCAGTGCAGGAACTGCCCCTTGCAGGCAGAAACCACACCGTTCTGCCCATTCGCGCTTGCCCTGGCGGTGCCACTGAAGGCCCTGGAAGGCCGCCGCTCCTTCGATACGGTGCGGGTGAGCATCGACTGGCACGGCCGGCATCTGGAGCAGACCACCACCCTGCAGCGTGCGCTCAGCTCGCTGATCGGCCTGATCGGTGCCAGTTCGGGCTGCCCACGCACCCGCCCGCTGATCCCCATGGCGCACTTCCATCAACCCTTCAGCGATGCGGCGGAAACCCTGTTCCGCGCCCTTGGCACCTACCTCATCGGCCAATACCTGCGTCAACAGCACGCCCTCCCGGCGGACTACGGCACGGAAGGCCTGCTGGCACTCTATCGAGGCCTGCGGGAGGTGAATCTGGCCATGGCGGAACGCCTGCGCTCAGCCAGCCGGGCGGAACAGAGCGTCAATGGCGTGGTCCTGCTGGATGTGCTGGCAGCGGAGACCCTCGAGTACATGCGCTCGCCGGAGGACACCCTGGGCGGGCTGTTCGAGGCCTATCTGGAGGAATGACAGCCGGGCAGCCCTTCAATCGGCCGGCGGCTGATGGCGTGGCAGGACGATGCGGAAGCAGGCGCCCCCTCCGGGTGGCGAAATGACGCTGAGCGTGCCGTGGTGGCGCTCGATGATGTTGTAGGAAACCGACAACCCGAGCCCGGTGCCCTTGCCCACCGGCTTGGTGGTGAAGAAGGGTTCGAAGATGCGCCTTCTGAGCTCCTCCGGCACCCCAGGGCCGTCGTCCTGGATGTCGATGAACACCGCGTCGCCCTGGGTGCCGGTGGTGAGGGTGATGGTGCCGTGCTCGACGATGGCCTGGGCCGCGTTGACGATCAGGTTGAGGAACACCTGGTTGATCTGCGAGGCGATGCACTGCACGGGCGGCAACTGGCCGTAGTGCTTGACCACCTTGGCCTTGAACTTGATTTCGTTCCAGATGACGTTCAGCGTGCTGTCCAGTCCCTGGTGCAGGTCGGCCATCTGCCACTCGCCGTTGTCCACGTGGGAGAAGTCCCGAAGGTCCTTGACGATGCGCTTGACCCGCTCCAGCCCATCGCAGGATTCCTTGAGCAGGATCGGCGTGTCTTCACGCAGGAAGTCGTAGTCAGCGGCCTGCTTCAACGCCCGGCACTCGCTCACCAGGGCCTCATCGCCACAGGTCTCGATCTTCGCCTGCAGCCCGTCCACCAGCCCCATCAGTTGCTCCAGATAGCCGCGCAGGCTGTTGAGGTTGGAGTAGACGAAGCCCACCGGGTTGTTGATCTCATGGGCCACACCGGCAGCGAGCTGGCCGATGGCGGCCATCTTCTCCGATTGCAACAGTTGCGCCTGGGCTTCTTCCAGACGGCGGATCAACTGCGCCTGTTGCTCCTTTTCCACTTCCAGCAGGGCATTGAGGCGCTCCAGGTCCTGCTGGCGGGCAGCGGTGTCGGTGGCATCGGCAACGGTGATGCACACCGCCACCGGTTCGCCCTGCTCGTTCTCCAGAGGGAAGAAGGTGCAGTTCTGGTACATGCTCGACAGCTGGCTGGTGATCGGCCGGGTGCCGCCGAAGGGAAACAGGTGCGGCCGCTGTTGCCAGGTGGTGAAGGCCAGGTTGCGCAGGGTCAGCACCCCCCGCACCTTCTGCCGCAGCCAGCGCTCGGGCAACTGGGGGAACAGCTCGAACAACGAGCGCCCGATCGTGTCCTCCGGGATGCGACCGCCATGGATGACCATGAAGCGGTTCCAGAACAGCACGCGGCAGTCCGGGTCCACCACCAGCACCCCCAGGTTGATGTTCTCCAGCACGGTTTCCAGCACCTGGGAGGACGGACCTGGGGAGCCTGGAGCGCTCATGTCACAGCTCGCTCAGCAGCCGGTCGATGACCGCCAGCACGCTGCCCACCGTCTCCTCGGCGATGCACAGCAGCAAGTCGCAGGTGAACTCGCAAGCCTCGACCTCGAAGCGGATCTCCATGATCAGCGCCCGGTGGTCCTGCAGAGACTTGGCCCCAAGAGCCTCCTGGAACGAAGCGTGGCGGGAGAACACCGAGGGCGCGCCATAGCTCACCGGAATCTCGAACTGCTGCGCCAGGCTGTTGATGCAGGCGCCACTGAGGATGTTGGTGACGTCGAGCATCAGTTCCTCGCGCTGCTGGGTGTCGTGCTCGTCATAGCCCATCAGGTCGGCGAGTTGGTCCGCACCGTGGCAGCCGAAACAGACGAACGCCTCGCCGCGCATCTGCCCGAGAAAGGATTGGCGGGTGACATCCACAACCTGGCAGCCGCCCAGCTCTTCCGGCACCTGGGCATCGCTGAGGCTGAACGCGCTGTGGATGCGTGGCACCGAGAGCACCACGAAGGTGTCGGTCAAGCGTGCCAACTGGTCGGCGGCCTGTCCCATGGCCACGTTCATGAGCTCTTGCAGCGCGTCGCGCTGGTCCTCCGTGAGCCTGTCCATCACACCACTCCGATTTCATGGAGAACAGCATTCATCGCTTCGCTGGTGATCGGCTTCTTGATGAAGGCCGCCGCGCCCAGCTCCATCACCCGCTGCCGGGCCAGTGGCTGGATGTCGGCGCTGACCACGATGATGATGGCCTCCGCCTCGGACTTGCGCAGGCGCTCCAGGGTTTCGAAGCCATCCATCACCGGCATGGTCAGGTCGAGGAAGATGATCTCCGCCTGGCCGGCCTCGTAAGCGGCGAGCACTTCCTGGCCATTGGCGGCCTGGCTCACCTCTTCGGTCAGCAGTTCGGGGAGGGCCTTGAGCACCAGCTTGCGGGAGAGGCTGGAATCATCGGCAATCAGGACTTTCATACACGTGCCTCCGTTGAAGAGAGGTCCCTGTGAATGAGCGTAGTCCAGCGATGTCATTTTGATGGCGTCAATCGTCGGACGGTCAGACCCCTTGCTCGTGACCCCAAGTGTGGCCGGCTTCGCCGAATGCGCCACCCCAGGGCGTCAGGCCATGGCCTGGGCCACCCGCAGGGTGTCGGTGAACTGTTCGAAGGCCGTGATGCGGCCGCCTTCGAGCTGCCAATGATGGGCCACGCGCGCTGCCATGGCCTTGCCGGTGGCGCGGTGTACGCCCCGGTAGGTGCCGATGCCGACGATGCTGGCGCCGCCGTCCACCAGGGCCTCCAGCTCGAAGCGGTAACCGTCCCAATCCCGCGCCAGCACGCTGAACACCTGGGCCACCACCTGCTCCGGTCCGACCCAGGTACCGGCACAGGGGAAGCCGTCCATCTCGGTCCAGCGCACGTCGGCGGCCACCTCTGCCAGCATCCCGGCCAGGTCGCCGCGCGCCGAAGCCTCGTAGTGGTCGGCAATGATCTGCAGGTTGCTCTTCATCGTGCTCACCTCACGCGCAGCCATCGAGCCCGCAGCTCGGGCCACCCACTGCTTCGCTGGCCGAGGCAGCGCCCTGCGCCTGGAGACGCTGGGCCAGCCATGCGCTCCATTGGGCCGGTTGGCCAAGGAAGGCCGAGGCATCCACCCGCTCGAAGCGGCCGTCCACTTCCAGCAGAAAGGACGGGAAGCCGCTCAACCCATGGCGCGCCATCTGGCGACGGGTCTCGCTGATGTGCCCGACCACGTCATGGGTCAGCGCCTGGTCGAGGGCGCTGCGGAACGCCGTCGGCTCCAGGCCGAGTTCAGTCGCCAGGGCGACCAGCACCACCGCCTCGGCAATGCGCCGCCCCTCTCCGTAATGAGCCACCTGGAGTCGCGCGAGCATGTCCAGGCCCTTGCCCGCCAGGGTGTCGGCCGCCAGTACGGCGGCGATGGGCGGCAGCGAGTCGAACACCGCCTCCGGGTCCCGCAGCAGCCCGTCCAGGTAGGCTTCGCCGAATACCTGGCCGGTCATCTGGGCGATGCGCCGGTCATGGGGCAGCACATGGCCCCGCCATTGCTCGCCGCCATGCTGGCGGGCCGGGCCAGCGAGCATGCCGCCGCCGTGGGCACGCACCGGCAACACCGCGCGGGCAGCCGCCACCAGAGGCGCGGCGCCGTAGCACCAGCCGCAGAACGGGTCGTGGAAGTAATGCAGGGTGGCAGTGGCCATGGGCACCTCCGAGATCGGGAAAGACGGCCTGCTGGCCGGGGTGCGCCACTGTATTGGCTCTGCTTCGGTAGATAAAACCCGAAAGGATCAAATGATTGTTGCAACCTTCGAGCAGATAAAGCCGCTGCAGCCAGCCTGATCCCGGCTGTCACGGTGCCAGCACCTGGCCATCATTTGGCCGTCACAGGACTCGGGCAGATTCGCGTCTCACCATGACCGGGGAGGAACCGCAATGCCCAACACCAAGACCTTCATCCGCAGTTTCAGCCTGGCCCTGGTGGCCGCGGCGCTCGGCGCCTGCGCCACCCAGCCGGCCGCGCCGGCCAAGGTGGAGGCCCTGAACAACGAGGACTGGTACCAGATCCGTACCGAGAAGGAACTGTTCGTCTTCGACGACTACGCCACCTACCGCAACTACGTCGCCAACGGTGCCACCCCCGTGCGCAAGGACACCGGCAAGCAGGACGGTTTCGGTCGCGAGATCATCCTGGTGCTCAAGGCCGAAGACCAGGGCAAGGAAGCCAAGACCAGCGCCCAGCGCTTCCTCGACGTCAGCCTGCCGCCGGCCCAGCCCTTCTACGGCGAGATGCGCGACGAAGACGGCATCATCTACGTGTTCAGCCGCCACGGCGACATGATGGACATGTACAAGATCGGCGAACCCACCTTCAGCTACGTCGACATCGGCGGCGGCCCGGATGGCCAGCGCGTGGTGTACGTGCTTACCAAGGAAGAGCCCAAGCCCGAGAAGCTGATCACGCAGTTCCGCCGCAACTACGGCAAGTAAGCGCCCGCCAAAGGTGTAACGTAACGGCAGCGCCTTGACGCTGCCGTTTTCGTTTCCGGCCCTGCCGGCCGAGTTCACCCCTTCGCTTGTGCCTTCTCCCAGTCCGCCAGCTTGCCGGCGGCCTCCTCGATACGAGCCCGCAGCGCTTCCAGCTCGGAACGGCGCTCGACGATCACCCGCTTGGCCGGGCAGCGACCGCTCAGGCCCCGGGCCAGCACCACGGCGCCCAGGGCGGCGCGCAACCAGCCCGCCGGCCCGCCCCGGTGCACGCCGGAGCCCACGGTGCCGATGCACAACATCCGCTCCCAGCCCTGCACGTTGCCGGCATCAGGGGTGGCGGTATCACGGGATTGCGGCTCGAACGCGACCATGGTCGATCCTCCTGGCCCGGGCAACGTCATGCCGGGCGGTTGTCCAGACAGGCAGCACCGGCAAATCAGGCGCCCTCCTTCTCAGCGACCGCCCAAAGCTGGCTGCGGTTCAGGCAACGGGACGAAGCGCCTCAGCCGAGGTGCATGCCCTGGTCCAGGCTGCGGTCCACCAGCCAGCGACCATGAGCGATGGACGCGCGGCGGGCGCTGTCCTCCTCTGCCAGGAAGGCGGCATCGGCGGGCAACGGAATGCGTCGGGTACGGTGGCCGTCCGGCGCGGTGATGTGCACCCCGCCGGCCCAGGGGGTAGGAATGCCGGGGTGCTCGATCAGGTGGGCGGTGATGACGTGGTCACGGTAGGTGCAGTGGTTGCTGGCGTTCATGGCGCGGCCTCCTCTGGGGCGGAAGGCCCGATGGAGCCTTCCCGGTGGGCCCGGCGCCGGGTGGACGCCGGACCTTCACCTTAGGCCCGCCCGCGCGCTGCACGCTCAGCAACCGACGAAGCGCACGGGCTGGTCGTTCTGCAACGGCCTGCTAGCGCTTCGGGTCCTCCAGGCCGGCGGTGTCACCCTGCAGGCTCCTGGTGGCCACTTGCAGGAAGGCTTCCAGGCGCTCGCTCAGGGCCTTGATCGCCGCCGGGTCGTCGATACGAGCGGCACCCTGGCCCTCGCTGTTGAGCTGGTAGCGGAACAGTTGCGGCTCGCCACCACGGGGCTGCATCAACATGCGGTCACCGCTGACGATGGCCACGGTCTGGTCGCTGCCGGAGGGCTTGATCACACCGAAGCCCTTGTCCTCCGGCGCCAGGCTGAGCAGGTCGCGGCCCCAGCATTGATGGCGGGTCTCGCCCCCCAGGCGGCCCATGATGGTGGGCACGACATCGACCTGGCTGCCCACCACCTCGGTACGGGCGCCGAACTTCTCCTGGATGCCGGGGGCGATCAGCAGCAGCGGCACGTTGAAGCGGTACAGGTCCATGTCGGTGAGCTGCTCGGGCGCGCCGAAACCATGGTCACCCACCAGCACGAACAGGGTGTCCTTGTAGTAAGGCGACTGCTTGGCCTTCTCGAAGAACTGCCCCAGGGCCCAGTCGGAATAACGCATGGCCGTCAGGTGCTCGTCGTTGGAGCCGAAGCCGGTCACAGCCGGCATCGGCAACGGGTCGGGCAGCACGTAAGGCTTGTGGTTGGAAAGCGTCTGCAGCAGGGCGTAGAAGGGCTTCTTGCCATGGTTGTCACGCAGCTCCTGGGCGGCGCGGTCGAACATGTCCTGGTCGGAGGCGCCCCTGGCGGGGTCGAACACCACCGGGTTGACGAAGTCATTGCGCCCGATGAAGTTGCGCATGCCCTGGTTGCCGAAGAACCCCATCTGGTTGTCCCAGCCGAAATCACCGTTGTAGACGTAGAGGTCGTCGTACCGGCGAGCGCTCAGCAGTTGCGGCAGGCCGGTGAACTTGTGGGTCCCCTCCTGCTGCTCCATCAGGTACTCGTAGCCCGGCAGGTTGGGGAAGCAGGCCATGGTGGCGAACATGCCCTGGTGGGTGTGGGTGCCGTTGGAGAAGAAGCGGGTGAACAGCAGCCCTTCCTTGCTCAGGCGGTCGAAGTTCGGGGTGATGTCGCCCTTGCCACCCAACGCGCCGACATAGTGGCCGGCGAAGCTCTCCATCAGGATCACCACCACATTGCGGATCGGCAGGGTGCGCTCGGCCTCGGGCGTCAACACGCGGCGCACAGCGGCGGTGGCCGGGTCCACCAGGCGGTCCTGCGGGGTCAGCAGCATCTCGCGTACCACCGAGAGCGCCTGCTCATCCGGCAGGGTGGCCTTCCAGACGTTCTGATTGGTCTCCGAGAAGCGCGCCTGAGCGGCGTTGACCAGCATCAGCGTGCCGTTCAGACCCAACTGGTTGGCAAAGGCCGAATCCGTGGTATTGGCATCGCCCCAGCGCAGCGGCGGGCCCTGACGCAAGGTGCCCCGGGCGGCCGCCACAGCCAGCACCAGACACAGGCCGAACACGCCAGCGCGCACGTACCAGGGTGCCACGCTGCTGCGTCCGCCGAGGCTCGGCGCGGTCTCAAGGCCGCCACGGGCCGGACGGGTGACCTGATCCAGGTAGCGGAACAGCCTGAACAGCAGCCAGGTCACCAGGACCCAGGCCAGCAGGTAGCGCACCACCGGGAAGCCGTACCAGAGCATGCTCAGCACGGTCTTCGGGTCCTGGCTCATGTACTGGAACACCAGGCCGTTCAGGCGCTGGTGGAACTCGCGGTAGAAGTCCAGTTCGAGGATGCCGAAGAACAGCGTCAGGCTGGCGAACACCGTCAGCCAGGCCAGGTGCAGCCGGCGCAACGACATGGCGGTGACGAAGGGGATGGACAACAGCAACGGCGCCAGGGCGTAGATGGTCAGGCGCAGGTCGAAACGGAAGCCGTTGATGAAGGCCTCGACGAAGGTCGAGGCCGGAGTGCTGCCGATCAGCTCGCGGTTGTAGATCAGCAAGGCCCCGCGCAGCAGCGTGTAGAGAACCAGGAAGACCAGGCCGCAATAGACGGTGAAGGCCAGGTGACTGCGCAGCGTGGGGCGATACGACCCGATCGGGCTACGGCTTGAACTCATGGGGGCGGTGTCCATCCATCGAAAGAATGCGAACAGGCCCGGCGGGTTGGGTCGAGGCGTCACGCGCGGCGGCTGGCGGGAACCCATGCAGCGCCGTCCTGGCGGGTATAACGGATGCTCCGTGCGGGTCCGGCACAGCAACAGCGGGTGCGGTGCCTTCAGGCAGCCTGCGGTGCGGGCACTGGGGAGCGGCGATGATAGTGCCTACCCGGTGGGGGCTGGGAAGGCCCTGCAGCAACTTTTTTGCATCAGGCATCCGGCAAGGGAATTCCGCCTTCCGCCAACGCCCGCCGGACAGCGGATGAGAGGGTGGGCACAGCATCCCAGGGCCGCTCCAGGTGCTCGGCCAAGCCCACATGGCTCGCCGCCTCGCAACGATCCGCCAGGCCGCAGCCGACATAGAAGGCATTGACCAGCGCCACCATCGCCTCGCGCTCGTTCTCCACCAGCATCGCCCCGTGCACCAGCACCACGTTGCGCCCGTCCTGGCTGCGGCGGCGCCAGCGCTGGGCCGTGCCCACCAGCTTGCGCGCGCCCAGCCGCACGTTATAGCGCCCGTCGCAGAAGGCCCCTGGCACCTCGCCGATACCCGGTTCCAGCCCCTGCCCCGCCAGCCAATCGCACAATGGGCGGCACAGGCGCAGGTAGGCGGTCTCGATCCGGGTCAGTTCGCTCTCCCCGGTCGGCGCCGCATAGGCCAGCGCGATGTTCAGCACCCCAGGCGACTGCGGCACCGGCTCGCCGCCGGTATCCCGCAGTGAGACCGGCCAGTCCAGCGTCTCGCAGCCCGCCCGCGCCGTTTCGAAGCCCGGCAGGCGGCTCATGCGTGCGGGCATCACCAGGGCACGGTCCAGCGGCCGCCAGAGCAGCAACCCGGCCTCCCTTTCCCCTCGGTGCACCTGCTCCAGCAACGCACGTTCCGCTGCCAGCCCCGCCTCTACCTCCAACCGTTGCATCACGCCCCTCCTCTGCCTGGCTCGCACCGCATGCTACGCCGGCACGGCTCGCCTTGCCGGGTATTTGACTTCAAAAAAACTGCACTCAAGCTGCAATAACATTCATTGGCAGCGATGGATCACGCGCCCTTAGGATGCGCCCCGTTCGCCTCGTCGCCCCGGCGAGGCCACCGATCCCGCGCACGCAGTGGGACTTCTGCGGGGGCCGCTCCGGCCCCCTTTTTTACGAGACTCGTCATGCCCCCGGAAAGCCGCTGGCGCCGCTGGTCCAGGCGCCTCGCCCCCGTCCCCCGCAGCGCACCACCCACCGAATGGCTGCGCGCCTCCCTTGGCGCCTGCGTCGGCCTGGCCCTGTGTTGCCTGGTCACCAGCCACCTGTTCAGCCTCGACGTCACCCTGCGCCTGGCCGCGCCCCTGGGCGCCAGCTCGCTGCTGCTGTTCGCCGTCTCCAGCAGCCCCCTGGCACAGCCCTGGTCGGTGCTGCTCGGCAACCTGGTGGCAGCCCTGGTGGGCAGCGCCTGCGGCCTGTGGATCGATCACACGGTGCTGGCCGCCACTTTGAGCATGGCGCTCACCGTGCTGACCATGTACGGCCTGCGTTGCCTGCACCCACCCGGTACCGCCCTGGCCGTGGCCGTAACCCTGGGTGGCCCGGCATTCGAGACCCTGGGCTTCGGCGTGGCCTGGCCGGTGCTGATGGGTTCGGCGGTGCTGATCATCAGCGCCCTGGCCTACAACCGCCTCACCCGCGGCGCCCTGGTCAACGCCCCGGCGCAACTGCGCAACGACAGCCACCTCACGGACGACCCGCTGCCCAGCGAGCGGGCCAGCTTCGCCGAAGCCGACCTCGACCAGGCCCTGGCGGACTTCGGCGAGTTCGTCGACATCACCCGCGACGACCTCGAACGCCTGCTGCGCCAGACCGAACGGGTCGCCCTGCGGCGCGGCATGGGCCGGGTCACCGCCGAACACATCATGTCCCGCGACCTGCGCACCCTCTCCCCCGACGCGAGCCTCGCCGACGCCTGGAAGCTGTTCCGCCAGCACCGCATCAAGCTGCTGCCGGTGCTGGACGCCGACGGCGCCCTGGTGGGCGTGGTCACCCCCACCGACCTGCTGCACCACGGCCACCGTGACCCGTCCGTCTCGCTGCTCGCCCGCCTGCGCCCGCAGCAGGTGCGCGTGCGTCAGTTGATGACCCGGGAGGTGCGCAGCGTGCGCCCCGACACCGACATCGGCGCCCTCGTCTCCCTGCTCTCCGACCAGGGCTTGCACGGCCTGCCCGTGCAGGACGGACAGGGCCGTCTGGTGGGCCTGGTGACCCAGAGCGACCTCATCGGCGGGCTCTACCGGCACTGGTTGAAGGAGGTGGCCCCGGCGCCGCTCGGCACCCCCGCCCTGCAACGCGCGGTGTGATGCGGACCGGCACCGACCTGGCATATGCTCCGGGGCCTTTCCCTGAAGGCGGGCCTGGTCATGAAGCGCAGACTCCCTCCACTGAATGCCCTGAAGGCATTCGAAACCGCCGGTCACACCGGCAGCTTCACCCGCGCAGCGGAGCTGCTGAACGTCACCCAGAGTGCCGTCAGCCGGCAGGTGCGCCAGCTTGAGGAGCAGATGGGCGAGACCCTGCTCATCCGCCGCCACCACCACCTGGAACTGACCCGCGCCGGACGCAAGCTGCTGGACGCCCTGAACCAGTCGTTCGACCGCATCGAGGTAGCCGTTCGCGCCATCCAGCAGAAGAGCCACCTCAATCGGCTGCGCCTCAACGCGCCGCCCACCTTCACCCGCCGCTGGCTGCTGCCACGCCTCGGACGCCTGCGGGCGCAGCACCCGGAGCTGGAACTGAGCATCACCACCCGCCTGCAGGACAGCCTGGCCGAGACCGGCACCCTGGACTGCGCCATCCGCTTCGGCGATGGCGAGTGGGCGCAACTGGAGGCCACCCTGCTGATGCAGGAGCGACACATCGCCGTCTGTGCGCCGAACCTCCTGGCCAGGCTGGGTAACCAGAACGGCGTCCCGGACCTCGACGGCATGCCCCTGCTGCATGTGCTGGCCAGCGAAGAGCGGCGCTACCAGACCTGGCAGCACTGGCTGGACGCCGCCGGCATCCGCGGCGTGGATACCCGCGAGGGCTACGAGTTCGACCTGCTGGACCTGGCCATCGGCGCCGCGCTCGATGGCCTCGGCATCACCATCGCCGATTGGCACATGGTCCAGCGGGAGCTGGCCTCCGGCCAATTGACCCAACTGCTCAACGTGCACGTCGAGGGCCATCAGTCCTACTGGCTGGTGACCCGCCCCGAGCTGAGCGACTCCCCGGCCCTGCAGGTGTTCCGCACCTGGCTGCAACAGGAGATCTGGCTCTCGGCCCGCCACCTGGAGCCCTCGCTGGCCGCCAGCGAAGGGGAACCTCAACATGCGTGAACTGCCATCGCTGAATGCCTTGAGGGTCTTCGAGGAAGTCGCCCGGCACAGCAGCTTCGGCCGCGCCGCGAACGCCCTGAATGTGACCCAGGGCGCCGTGAGCCGGCAGATCCGACAACTGGAGGACTACCTGGGCGTGGGCCTGTTCACCCGCTCCCCCCAGGGCCTGACCCTGACCTCGGCCGGCGCAATCCTGGTGCCCGGGTTGACCGAAGCCTTCGACCGCATGCAGAAGGCGCTGGCGGAGGTGCGCGCGCCCAACCTGCGCCAGCGCCTGCGCATCCACGCGCCCCCCACCTATGCCACCCGCTGGCTCTCGCCCCGGCTGAAGGGGTTCACCCGGCGCTACCCGCACATCGCCCTGAACGTACGCAACGACTCCGGCCCCGACAGCCAGCGCGAGATCGACTGCCGCATCCGCTTCGGCCAGACGCCGGCAGCGGGCTGGCATAGCCACCTGCTGGTGCTGGAGCGTCACCTGGCGGTGGCCGCCCCGGAACTGTTCGAGCACGGCAGGCCGCCTGCGCTGGGCGAGCACCCGTTGCTGCACATCCTTCATGAGGGCAAGCACCTGCAGGTCTGGGAGAACTGGCTGGAAGCCACGGGGGGCGACGCTGTCGACCCCAGCCAGGGGCTGGAATTCAGCACCCTCGACCAGGTGATCCATGCCGCGCTGGCCGGCGGCGGGCTGGCGGTCATCGACCGGCAGATGATCGAGTACGAACTGGCCACCGGGCAGTTGCTGCCCATCAGCCCGGTGGAGGTGGAAGGCCCCTACGGCTACTGGCTGGACGTGCCCGCGAGCAGCCAGGGGCTGTCCAAGGTGAGCGTGTTCTGCGAGTGGATCGAGGCACAGAGCGCCACCCACGCCCCGGGCTGACGCCCGGCTACGGTGTGGTTCGCTCCCGTAGCGCGGACTTCAGTCCGGGTGCTCGGCTCAAGGCCGCTAGGCAGTCTTTGCCACCCGCCCGAGCGTGCCGCCCTCCTCGTCCGGCGCACCGGCCTCCGCCAGGGACAGGGCCTTGGTTTCCGGCGCCCAGGCCATGGACACCAGGGCACCGAACACCAGCACCCCGGCCAGCAGCGCCATGGTGGCGTTGAGGCCGATGCCCGCCACGCTCACCGGCAACAGGAAGGTGCTGATGGCCGAGCCCAGTCGGCTGGCCGCCGTGGCCAGGCCGACACCGCTGGCGCGCACCTCGGTGGGGAAGCTTTCCGCCGGGAACACCCCCACCAGATTGCTGACTGCCGACAACACCAGGGTGAACAGCCCGAACAGCAGCACCAGCGCCCAGGCCATGCTGCCGGGCAGGACCGCCAGCAGGAGCAGCGTCAGGGCCAGGAGCCAGAACGAGCCGATGAGGAAGCCGCGCCGGGAGAACTTCAGCGTGCAGCCGATGCCCGCCACGGCACCCAGCACCAGCAGGGCGTTGAGCATCATCTCGGTGCCCATGCCCTCGGCCAGCCCCATCTTCGCCAGGATGGTCGGCAGGAAGGTGTAGATGGCGAAGTACGGCATCACGATGCAGATGAAGAACAGGCAGTTGAAGGCCGTGCGGGTCCGGTACTCGCGGCTGAACAGCACCGCGTAGCCGCTGCGGTTGCGCTGGGGACGCTCGTCGTCCAGCACCACGTTGGCCCCGATGTGCTTGCGCACGATGGCCCGCGCCTCTTCCACCCGGCCCCGGTTCACCAGCCAGCGAGGCGACTCCGGGGTGCCGATGCGGGCGATGAGGATGATGGCCGCCGGAATCGCCGAGGACGCCAGCATCCAGCGCCAGGCGTCATCCCCCAGGCTCAGCATGGCGGTGCCGATGAAGGTGGCGGCGACATAGCCGAAGGTCCAGATCACGCTGAACGAGCCCAGCAGCACGCCGCGATGCTTCCTCGGCGCGAACTCCGCCAGCAGGGTATGCCCGACGCTGTAGTCGCCACCCAGGCCGATGCCGATCAGCACCCGCAGGAGGAACAACTGCAACGCCGTCTCGGCATGGAACTGCAGCACCGAGGCCAGGGTGATCAGCACGAAACTGACGACGAAGATCTTCTGCCGGCCGACGTAATCGGAGATCCAGCCGAAGAACAGGCTGCCGAGGAACAGGCCGATCAGTGCCGAGGCGCCGATCAGGCCCTGCCAGAACGGGTCGAGCTGCATCTGCGGGCTGATCAGGGTGAAGGCGATGCCGATCAGGCCGAGGATGTAGCCGTCGGTGAAGTGCGCGCCGAAGGTGAGGCCGGCGATACGGAGGTGGAAGCGCCCGAGGGGCGCGTCGTCCAGCTTGATGGTGTGTGACATGGTGAGCTCCCGTTTCTTGTTGTTCTCGCCTGGGCGAGTGGTGGGGATGCAAGGGAGGCCGGAGCCTCCCGATGGGCTAGAGGCCGCCCATGAGCAGGTACTTGATCTCCAGGTAATCCTCGATGCCGTACTTCGAGCCTTCGCGGCCCAGGCCGGAGGCCTTGATGCCGCCGAAGGGCGCCACCTCGGTGGAGATGATCCCCTCGTTGATGCCGACCATCCCGGCCTCCAGCCCTTCGGCCACGCGCCAGACCCGGCCGATGTCGCGGCTGTAGAAGTAGGCGGACAGGCCATAGGGGGTGTCGTTGGCCTGGGCCAGCACCTCGGCCTCGTCCTTGAAGCGGAAGCAGGCCGCCACCGGGCCGAAGGTTTCCTCGCGGGCGATGAGCATCTGCGGGGTCGCCTCGGCCAGCACCGTCGGCTCGAAGAAGGTACCGCCCAGGGCATGGCGACGACCGCCGCACAGCAACCGGGCGCCCTTCTCCAGCGCATCGCCCAGGTGCTGCTCCACCTTGGCCAGGGCGGCCGTGTTGATCAGCGGACCCTGGTCGCTCTCGCCCTCCAGCGCGGCCCCCACGCGCAGGGCGCGCACGGCATCGGCCAGCTTGGCGGTGAAAGCCTCGTAGACCCCTTCCTGGATGTAGAAGCGGTTGACGCAGACGCAGGTCTGCCCGGTGTTGCGGAACTTGGAGGCCATGGCCCCGCGCACCGCCGCGTCCAGGTCGGCGTCGTCGAAGACGATGAAAGGCGCGTTGCCACCCAGCTCCAGGGAGACCTTCTTCAGGGTGTCGGCCGCCTGGCGCATCAGCAGCTTGCCGGTGGCGGTGGAGCCGGTGAACGACAGCTTGCGCACCACCGGCGAAGCCTGCAGCGCGCTGCCGATGGCCGGGGCATCACCGGACACGATGTTGAACACCCCGGCGGGAATCCCCGCCTCTTCCGCCAGTACCGCCAGCGCAAAGGCCGACAGCGGCGTCTCCTCGGACGGCTTGAGGATCAGCGTGCAGCCGGCCGCCAGCGCCGGGCCGACCTTGCGGGTGACCATGGCCAGGGGAAAGTTCCAGGGCGTGATGGCGGCGACCACGCCGATGGGCGCCTTGGTGACGACGATGCGGGCATCCGCCTTGTGGCTGGGAATCACGTCGCCGTAAACGCGCCTGGCCTCCTCGGCGAACCACTCAAGGAAGCTCGCCGCATAGACCACCTCCCCCATCGCCTCGGCCAGGGGCTTGCCCTGCTCACGGCTGAGCAGCTCCGCCAGCTCGCGCTGGTGGGCCAGCATCAGCTCGGACCAGCGCCGCAGCGGCTGGCTGCGGGCCTTGGCGGTGAGTCCGCGCCAGGCCGGCAGCGCCCGTTGGGCGGCGGCGATGGCCTGATCGGTTTCCGCCACCCCGGCTTTCGCCACCTCGGCGATCAGCGTACCGTCCGCCGGGTTGCGTACTGGGTAGCGCGGGCCGTCTTCCAACCAGCGACCGTCGATGTAGTGTCCCTTGCGCAGCAGCCGGCTCATGCGATGGCCTCCTTGAGGGTGAAGGTTTCTCCGGCCGGACGCGGAACACGCAGGATGCGCTTGCCGGCGGTGTAGTCGTTGATCAGGTCGCAGGGCGTGTAGTTGCGCTCCAGTTCGTGCAGCTCATCCGCCTCCAGGCGGGTGTCCAGGGCCGCCAGGGCGCTGTCGAACTGCTCGGTGGAGTCCGCCCCCACCAGCATGCAATCCACCCCCGGGTGGTTGAGCACCCAGGCCTGGGCGATCTGGGCGTTGGACACGCCACGCCGCCGCGCCACCCGCTGCACCGACCGGGCGATCTCGAAGGAGGCTTCATCGGCGTACATCTGCTGGGTGAAGAAGTCGGTCTGGTTGCGGGTGGACTGCACATCGCCGGTCAGCAGGCCACGGGCCAGCGGGCTGAACACCGAGACGCCCAGGCCCTGGTCGCGGCAGAAGGGGATCATCTCCCGCTCTTCCTCGCGGTAGGCGCAGTTGAGCTGCAACTGCATGTTGATGGGCCTGACCCAGCCATGCCGCTCGCAGGCCATCAGCAGCTTCGCCAGTTGGCCGGTGAGCATGGTGGACACGCCGATGTAGCGCGCCTTGCCGGCTTTGACGATGTCGTGCAGGGCTTCCATCGTCTCTTCCACGGGGGTGTTCACGTCGAAGAAATGCAGCATGTAGAGGTCGACGTGATCCATGCCCAGGCGCGCCAGGGAGGCGTCGATGCTGTCCATGATGTGCTTGCGCGAATGGCCGCTGGCGTTGATCCCCTCGCGGGTGCCGTAGCCCACCTTGGTGGTGACCACGATGTCCTCGCGACGCACCAGCCGCTTGAGGATGCGCCCCACCACCTCCTCGCCGACACCGGCGGAATAGAAGTCCGCCAGGTCGATGAAGTTCACCCCCTTGTCCAGGGCATGGCGGACGATCGGCTCGCTCTGGCGCTCATCGAAGATCCACGGCTTCCACTGCGGCGTGCCCATGTTCATGGTGCCGAGGCAGAGCTTGGACACCTGCAGGCCGGACTGGCCGAGACGGACGTACTGCATGGCGGCCTCCTCAGGCTTTCGGGGTGTAGAAAGGGTTGGCGATGGCGCCCGCCACGTCGGCCAACTGGGCGCGCGTGGGCAGCCCGGCCAGCGCCGCGCGGATGGCGGTACGGCAGGCGGTGTAGTTGTTGCGGTAGACCGCATCCAGGTCATCGCAGGCGGGGTTGACCCAGTTGGCGGTGACGATGGCCCATTCGTCCTCGGCCTCCGGCGGCAGGGTGCCGTCCAGCAGCGCCTCGGTGATGGCCTTGGCGATACCCGCCTGGGAGGCGCCCCAGGTGGCGTTGGCGTGCAGGTCGCCGCTGATCTCGGCCTTGTTCACGTACAGGGTCATGGGTTTGACCGGCACGTTGGGCTGGGCGATGACCATGAAGGGGCAATGGCCCTGGCTGGGGGACGCCAGGCTGTTGGCGAAGGCCAGGCCGGCCGGCCCGTTGCGCGGGCCGATCAGCAGGTTGATGTGGGCGGCGTTGACGCCGGGGCCTTCGAAGCCCTCGCCGATGTAGAGGTCGAGCTGTTTCATGGGGATTCCTCGGAGATGCGGAAAAGTCGTGCTTGCACCATGGCGAGCCGCGTATCAGGCCGCCGCTGGCGAGGGCACGGTGCGGGGCGAAACACTGGAATTACGCGACAGCGGCGGTCGCTCCAACCACTCGACGGTGCCGAGCCGAGACCTCCCGAACCCGAGAAAGGAAAGGACGTTCATGGTGACGGTGCTCGTTGTAGTTGTTGGATGAGCCGAGCCGGCGAAACCAGCTTCGGCGAGTTGTAGCACCCACCCGCCCACCGTCAGTAACCACAAAAACTCAAGCGGCCATGACTAAACCTCATGGCCACTAACGTGCGTTTTTCGAATGTTCACCCCCGAATTTAATCGTTTGTCCGACAACCCACGGCTGACGAACATGGCGCGGCCTCACATAACAACTATTCGAGGATCGCCAACGTGTCCTACCTTGCTCGCGCCTCTGCGGCCCTGCCCGCCGCCGGCCTGCTGCTCTGCACCCTCCCCCTGGTCTGCAAGGCCGATGAACCGGCCAGCACAGGCTTCGTCGACGGCAGCTCGCTGAAGCTGATCAACCGCAACTTCTACTTCAACCGGGACTTTCGCAGCCGCAACGACGGCCTGTTCAACGGCCGCGCCCAGAGCTACCGGGAGGAATGGGCCCACGGCGTCCAGGCCTTCTACAGCTCCGGGTTCACCGACGGCACGGTGGGCGTCAGCCTGGATGCCCACGCGCTGATGGGGTTCAAGCTGGACAGTGGCGGCGGCACCTCCGGCACCAACCTGCTGCCGCTGGACAGCCGCAACCACGCCGAGGACCACTACTCGACGGCGGGCGCCGCGCTGAAGCTGCGGGCGTTCGACACCGAACTCAAGGTCGGCGACCTGCTCCCCATCACCCCGGTGTTCCAGCGCGGCGACGGCCGTCTGCTGCCGCAGAGCTTCCGCGGCGTCTCCGCGGAGAACCACAGCCTGGACGACCTGACCCTGATGGCCGGCCACCTGCACGCGGCACGCAACAAGGCCAGCAGCAACCACGACGGCGAGATGAGCACCGAGTACGGTGGCACCGCCTATGAGTCGGCCAGCTACTTCGGCGGGGACTACCGCTTCACCGACGGCACCCTGCTGAGCCTCTACCGGGCGCGCTTCGAGGATGTCTGGGACCAGACCTACCTGAGCCTCGGCAGAAGCATCGAGCTGGCCGAGCACCGCAGCCTGGCCCTGGGCGCCAACCTGTACCGCACCCGTGACCAGGGCAATGCCCGCGCCGGCCGCATCGACACCGACAGTTGGAGCGCCTACGCCCGCCTCACCCTCGGCGCCCACGGTTTCATGCTGGCCTACCAGCGCATCGACGGTGACCAGCCCTTCGACTACCTGGGCGATGGCGACTCCATCTACCTGGCCAACTCGGTGCTGTACTCCGACTTCAACTCGCCCAACGAGCGCTCCTGGCAGGTGCGCTACGACCTGGACCTGGCCCCTTACGGCGTGCCGGGCCTGAGCCTGATGACCCGCTACCTGCGGGGCAGCGGCATCGACAACTCCAAGGTCGACCCCAAGGGTGCCTACGCCTACTACGCCCGCCTGGGCGATGGCGGCCGGCATTGGGAACGGGACATCGAGGTGAAGTACGTGGTCCAGGGCGGCCCCGCCAAGGACCTCTCCATCGCACTCCAGCAGACCATCCACCGCGCCAACTCGGCCCAGGCGGACGGCGACGTGGACCAGGTGCGGATCATCACCCAGTACCCCCTCGACATCTTCTGAAGGTGACCCTGCGCGCCGGAGCGCCGACACCGCTCCAGCGCGCATGACCCGATGGTTCCTGACAACCGTTTCAAGCCAGGTAAGACAGCCATGCGCACATGCAAGCACTTCATCGGCGGCCAGTTCGTCGACCCGACCGGCGATGCCGACTTCGCCATCCATTCCCCTGCCACCCAGGCGCTGGTCGGCCGTGTGCCGGCAGCCTCGGTGGACGAGGTTCACCACGCCGTGGACCTCGCCGCAGCCGCACAACCCGGCTGGGCACGCCTGCCCAGCATCCAGCGCGCCGAGCACCTGCGGCGCTTTGCCGATGCACTGCTGGCCAGCGCCGACGCCATCGGTGCGGCATTGGCAGCCGAATCGGGCAAGAGCCTGGAGGATGCCTGCAACGAGGCCCGCTACGCCGCCGAGATCACCCGCTACCACGCCGAATGGGCACGCCGCATCGAGGGTGAGGTGATCCCCAGCGACACCCCCGACGAGACCCTGCTGCTGCAGCGCGAACCCATTGGCGTGGTGGCCTGCCTGATCCCGTTCAACTACCCGGTCTACACCCTGCTGCGCAAAGTGGCGCCGGCCCTCATCACCGGCAACGCCGTGGTGGTGCGCCCCAGCAACAACACCCCGCTGTCGGCCTTCGAGATCGCCCGCGCGGCGCAGCAGGCCGGCTTGCCGGAGGGCGTGTTCAACCTGCTGACCATGGACCACGACACTGCAGCGGCCCTCTGCACCCACCCGGCGGTGGGCATGATCACCCTCACCGGCAGCGTGCAGGCCGGCCGCATGGTGCTGGAGTACTGCAAGGCCAACATCGCCAAGCCGTCCCTGGAGCTGGGCGGCAAGACGCCGGCGATCATCGCCGCCGATGCCGACCTGGAACGTGCCGCCGATGACCTGGTGCGTTCCAAGACCACCCACTGCGGGCAACTGTGCACCGCCATCGAGCGGGTGTACGTCCACGACAGCGTTCACGACCGCTTCCTCGACCTGCTCAAAGCGCGCATGGCCGCCGTGCGCATCGGCGACCGCGCCGAGGACCCGACGCGCATGGGGCCGCTGGTCAGCGAACGTGCCCGCGCGCAGATCCACGGCCTGGTGCAGCGGGCCCTGGCCGAGGGCGCGGTGCTGGAAACCGGCGGCTTCATCCCCGAAGGCGCCGGGCACTTCTACCCGGCCACGCTGCTCAGCGGCTGCCGCCAGGGCATGGAGATCGTGCGCGAGGAAAGCTTCGGGCCGATCCTCCCGGTGCTTCGCTACCACGACCTGGACGAGGCCATCGCCCTGGCCAACGACCACCAGTTCGGCCTGGCCTCGGTGCTCTACACCGAGGACTACCGCAGCGCCCTGCGGGTGGCCAACGCCATCCAGGCTGGCGAGCTGTACGTCAACCGCACCCCGGCCGACCCCTACCAGGGCTACCACGCGGGCTGGAAACGCTCCGGGCTCGGCGGCGACGACGGCAAGCACGGGATGCTCGAGTTCACCCAGACCCGCCTGGTGGTCATGAAGTACTGAGCCCAGGCACCGCACCCTGCCTGGCGACCCGCGTCGGGCGACCAACAAGAACAATGATCGAGGCGTGCGCCCTGCGCGCGCCCAAGGATGCCCTCATGTCCAGAACCGCTGCCCAGGCCGACGCTCCGCTCGCACGCGGAGCGAACGGCAAGACCCAACGCTATCTCCAGCTCATGCTGCTGGTACTCGCCGCCGGGGCCATCTACCCGGTGCTCTACCTGCGGCAGGTGTACCAGAGCACCATGCTGGAGGTGTTCGCCATCACCAACACCGAGCTGGGCTACCTGTACTCCATGCTCGGCACGCTGTTCCTGGTGAGCTACCTGCCCAGCGGCTGGCTGGCCGACCGCATCGCGCCCCGCCTGCTGATCAGCTTCTCCCTGGTGGCCACCGGCCTGCTGGCGCTCTGGTACGCCACCGCGCCCGGCTTCGACAGCCTGCTGGTGATCTATGCCGGCTGGGGCATCAGCACCGGGCTGACCTTCTGGGCCTCGGTGATCAAGCGGGTGAACATGATCGCCCAGGCCAGCGAGCAGGGCCGCTTCTTCGGCATCCTCGACGGCGGACGCGGGCTGGTGGAAGCCTTGCTGGCCACGGTCGCCCTCGCCCTCTTCGCCTACGCCACCGAATCCCGGGGGCAGTCCCACCAGGTGGGCTTTACCCATGTGGTCTATCTCTACGCCTTCACCTGCCTGCTGCTCGGCGCGCTGATGCTCGGCGTCAAGGACCCGAAGGCGGCCAACGCCGATGCCCGGGAAGAACGCCAGGCCCATAACCTGCTGCAGGACCTGCGCACCCTGGCGCGCATTCCCGAGCTGTGGCTGGTGGCCGCCATCGTCTTCTGCGGCTACCACATCTTCTGGGCCACTTACAGTTTCTCGGCCTACCTGCAGGAGGGCGGCTTCGGCCTCAGCGCGGTGATGGCCGGCACCATCACCACCATCAAGCTGTGGATGCGCCCGATCGGCGGGATCGGCGGCGGCTACCTGGGGGATCGCTTCTCCAACATCGCGGTGCTGATCGTCGCCCTGGTATTGGCGACCCTGGGCATGGTCGGGCTCATCGTCTTTCCGGTGCTCGACAGCTTGGCCCTGCTCATCGGCCTGGTGATCTTCATCGGCCTGCTGACCTACGCCATCCGTGGCCTCTACTGGGCCATCCTCGACAGTTGCCAGATCCCCCTGCGCATCACCGGGCTGGCCATCGGCATCATCTCGGTGGTGGGTTACTCGCCCGACGTGTTCATCCCGCTGATCAACGGCTGGATCGCCGACGCCTTCCCGGGCTTCCCCGGCTACCAGATCTACTTCGGCTACATCGCCGCCATCGGAACCCTTGGCGTGCTGGCCGCACTCACCCTGAAAAAACGCATCGACCACAAGGCAGGCAACCGCCCATGAAGATCATCTCCCTGGAAACCCACGTCGTCGCCGTTCCACCGCCCCACATCGGCGGCATGTACTGGCTGTTCGTGACACTCAGGACCGACTGCGGCATCGAAGGCGTCGGCGAGGTCTACGCCGCCACCTTCGGCCCCCAGGCCATGGTCCCGGTGATCGAGGATGTGTTCGCCCGCTACCTGCTGGAGCAGGACCCGCACCACATCGAGCGCTTCTTCCGCCGCGCCTATTCCAGCGGCTTCACCCAGCGCCCGGACCTGACCATGATGGGCGTCGTCTCGGGCCTGGAAATGGCCTGCTGGGACATCATCGGCAAGGCCGCCGGCAAGCCGGTCCACGAGCTGCTTGGCGGCCTGGTGAACGAGCGCCTGCGCACCTACACCTACCTCTACCCGAAGAACGCCAGGGGCGAGTACGACTACGACGACCCGGACCTGGCCGCCGAATGCGCGGTGGCCTACAGGGACCAGGGCTTCACCGCCCTGAAGTTCGACCCGGCCGGGCCCTATACGGCGTTCTCCGGGCACCAGTTGTCGCTGGAGGTGATGGACCGCTGCGAAACCTTCTGCCGCAAGATCCGCGAGGCCGTGGGCAACCGCTGCGACCTGCTGTTCGGCACCCATGGGCAGATGGTCCCTTCCTCAGCCATCCGCCTGGCCCAGCGCCTGGAGAAGTACGACCCGCTGTGGTTCGAGGAGCCCGTACCGCCCGGCCAGGAGCAGGCCATGGGCCAGGTCGCGGCCAAGACCAGCATCCCCATCGCCAGCGGCGAGCGCCTGACCACCAAGTACGAGTTCCACCGGCTGCTGACCGATGGCGGCGTCTCCACCCTGCAGATGAACCTGGGCCGCTGCGGCGGCCTGCTGGAGGCGAAGAAGATCGCCGCGCTGGCCGAGGTCCACTACGCCCAGATCGCCCCGCACCTCTACAACGGCCCCATCGGCGCCGCTGCCAGCTTCCAGCTGGCGGCCTGCACGCCGAACTTCCTGATCCAGGAAAGCATCGAGACCTGGGGCGGCTTCCATGCCGAGGTGCTGAAGCAGCCGCTGCACTGGGAAGACGGCTACGTCATCCCGTCCCGCGAGCCGGGGCTCGGCGTCGAACTGGACATGGACGTGGTGCGCCGGCACTCGCCCTACACCGGCGAACGCCTGCACCTGCAGATGGCCCCCGACCCCGTGGACGTGCGCGACACCGCACCCGCCAAGGGCTGACCGATGCCGCCCTCGCCCACCGGCCTGCACGCCGGGGGCGAGGCGCCTTCGCCAAGCCCGAACCTGACCCTGAACGACGCGGTAATCGACCCATGACGTACGACTTCATCATCGTTGGCGCCGGCTCTGCCGGCTGCATCCTCGCCAACCGCCTCAGCGCCTCCGGCCAGCATTCGGTGCTGCTGCTGGAAGCCGGCGGCAAGGACAGTTCCCCCTGGTTCAAGGTGCCGGTGGGCTTCGCCAAGATGTACTACCACCCCACCTACAACTGGATGTACTACAGCGAGCCGGAGCCCGAGCTGGCCGGGCGCCGCATCTACGCTCCGCGCGGCAAGGTGCAGGGTGGGTCGGGCTCCATCAACGCGATGATCTACGTGCGCGGCCAGCCTCACGACTTCGACGACTGGGCGGCGGGCGGCAACGACGGCTGGTCGTTCAAGGACGTGCTGCCCTACTTCCGCAAGCTGGAGAGCCACCCCCTGGGCGACACCGCCTACCACGGCGCCGACGGCCCCATCCACATCAGCCCCATGAAGGGCCAGACCCATGCCATCTGCGATGCCTTCATCGAGGGCTGCCAGCAACTGGGCTACCCCCGCAGCGAGGACTTCAACGGGGCCGATTTCGAGGGCGCCGGCCTCTATGACGTCAACACCCGCAACGGCCAGCGCTGCTCCAGCAGCTTCGCCTACCTGCACCCGGCACTGACGCGGCCGAACCTGCATGTCGAGCACCATGCCCTGGCCCAGCGCCTGGTGTTCGACGACGCGCGGCGGGCCACCGGCGTGGTGGTCAGCCAGCATGGCGTGGAGCGGCAGTTCAACGCGCGGAAGGAGGTGATCCTCGCCGCCGGCGCGGTGGACACCCCGAAGCTGCTGCAGCTCTCCGGCGTCGCCGGGCGCGGTCTGCTGGCCCGTCACGGCATTGCGATGGTGCACGAGCTGCCGGCGGTGGGTCGCAACCTGCAGGACCACCTCTGCGTCAGCTACTACTACAAGGCCAACGTTCCCACCCTGAACGACGAACTGAGCTCGCTGCTGGGCCAGGTGAGGCTGGGCATCCAGTACCTGCTGACCCGCAAGGGCCCGCTGGCCATGAGCGTGAACCAGGCCGGCGGCTTCTTCCGTGGCGACGCACACCAGCCGCAACCGAACCTGCAGCTCTACTTCAACCCGCTGTCGTACCAGATCCCCAGGAGCAGCAAGGCGCGCCTCAAGCCGGAGCCCTACTCGGGCTTCCTGCTGTGCTTCAACCCGTGCCGCCCGACCAGCCGGGGCACCATCGAGATCGCCTCGGCCGACCCGACCCAGGCTGCGCTGATCCGCCCCAACTACCTCAGCACCGAGAAGGACATCGACGAGGTGATCCAGGGCAGCCGCCTGATCCGCAAGATCATGGATGCCCCCGCTCTCAAGGCGATCACCGTCGAAGAGGTGCTGCCCGGACCATCGGTGGCCGATGAGGCCGGCATGCTGCAGTACTTCCGCGAGAACGCCGGCTCCATCTACCACCTCTGCGGCTCCTGCGCGATGGGAACCGACCCGGCCACCTCGGTGGTGGACAGCCGGCTGCGGGTACACGGCATCACCGGCCTGCGCATCGTCGATGCCTCGGTGTTCCCCAACGTCACCTCGGGCAATACCAACGCGGCGGTGATGATGGTGGCGGAAAAAGGCGCCGACCTGATCCTGGCGGGTGCCTGACGACACAGGCACGGCACCCGGATGGCTCGATGCGGTCCAAGCGGCGATGAACACGCCGCTTCGCTGTCGTACTATGCCCAACCGCTCTCCGAAACCGTGGTACCGATGCCTGCCGACGCTCCCCTGACCGCTCTGCCCACTGTCCTGACCGGCCCCCTGCTGCGCCGCGCCGAACCCCGGCACCTGGTGTTCTGGCTGGTGGCCACGCGCCCGCTGCAACCCGTCCTGCTGCTGGAAGCCAGCGGCCAGGCCCAGCGCCACAGCCTGGACGCGCGACAATGCCGCATCCTTGCGGTGGGCCGGCACGCGCATGTGCACCTGATCGACCTGCGTCTGGACGCGCCCCTGCCCCAGGACACGCCGATCGCCTACGACCTGCTGATCGACGGCCAGGGTATTGCCGAGTGGGCGCCGCACCTGCTCTACGGCGAGGCCACCCGGCCCGACTTCGTGCTGCGTTCGCGCATCGACCACCTGCTCCATGGCTCCTGCCGCAAGCCCCATCACCCCGCCCCCGACGGGCTGCTCTGTGCTGACCGCCTGCTGGCCGAGCGCCCTCTGCCAGAACAGCGCCCGGCGCTGCTCATGCTCAGCGGGGATCAGGTCTATGCCGACGACGTGGCCGGGCCGATGCTGTGCGCCATCCACCAGCTCATCGAGCGTTTGGGCCTGTACGGCGAGTACCTGGAGGGCGCCGTGGTGGACGACAGCGACGCGCTCTACCAGCACCCCGCCAGCTACTACAGGCGCGCCGACCTGCTGCCGGCCCTGGAGAGCAACGAGACCCTGCGCGAGCGCTTCTTCGGCGGCGCGCGCAAGCCGATCTTCACCAGCAGCAACGCCGAGAATCACCTCGTCACCCTCGCCGAGGTGCTGGCCATGTACCTGCTGGTCTGGTCGCCGGTGCCCTGGACGCTGGTGACACCGCAGATGCCCGCACTCGGCGCGCAAGAAGCGGAACGTTACCACCTCGAAGCCACGCGCCTCGAAGGCTTCGTCACCGGCCTGCCGGGCGTGGCGCGGGCGCTGGCGCACCTGCCGACGCTGATGATCTTCGACGACCACGACGTGACCGATGACTGGAACCTCTCCGCTCAGTGGGAGCAGACGGCCTACGGCCACCCCTTCTCCCGCCGCATCATCGGCAACGCCCTGCTCGCCTACCTGCTGTGCCAGGGCTGGGGCAACGACCCGGACGCCTTCGACGACCTGCAGGACGACCTCGCCGCGCTGTGCGCCAGCCCCGATGCCCATGGCCGGCTGGACAGCACGCAGCTTGACGGTCTGATCGGCCGCCTGCTGGCCTTCAACGGCTGGCAGTACGAACTGGACACCCAGCCACCCCTGCGGGTGCTGGACACCCGCACCCGCCGCTGGCGCAGCGAAGTCGACCTCAAGCGGCCGTCCGGCCTGCTGGACTGGGAGGCCCTGTGCGAGCTGCAACAGGCACTGCTGGGGCACCCCTCGGCCATCGTCGTGTCACCGGCCCCGGTGTTCGGCGTGAAGCTGATCGAGGCGGTGCAGCGCGTGTTCACCTGGCTCGGCCACCCGCTGCTGGTGGATGCGGAAAACTGGATGGCCCATCGCGGTGCCGCCCAGGTGATCCTCAACATCTTCCGTCACTCACGCACGCCGGGCAGCTACACCATCCTCTCCGGCGACGTGCACTACTCCTTCGTCTACCGCGTGCTCATCCGCCACCGGCAGCAGGGCCCGCAGATCTGGCAGATCACCAGCAGCGGCGTGAAGAACGAATTCCCCCACCGCCTGCTGGACCTGTTCGACCGCCTCAATCGCTGGCTCTACGCACCCCGCTCGCCGCTCAACTGGCTCACCCAGCGTCGCCGCATGAAGGTGGTGCCCCACACACCGGCCCACAGCCGCGCGGGGGAACGCCTGTGGAACGGCGCCGGGTTGGGCCAGGTGTTCTTCGATGCCGAGGGGCGGCCGACGCGGGTGTTCCAGCTCAATGCCAACGGCACCGCACCCACCGAGTTCCTCGAAGACCGCGACAACGTCAGCGACGCCCACCCCATCGCGCGGCGGGCCTGAGCCCGCCGCTCAGAGCACCGCATCCCAGCGCTGGGACCAGTCGATGTCGTCGGCCACCACCTCGCGCAGCACGCCGATGGCCTGTTGCAACAGCGCCGAATCACGGTCACGGGAATAAACCAGGTAGGTCGGGTAGGTGAACTCCGGCGCCCGCTCCACCCGCTCCAGCACGCCGCTGTCCAGGTAGCTCTGCACCACCCGCGTGCGGAAATAGCCGGAGCCGCCGTTCTGCAGGATGAACTGCAGGGCCAGCGGCCCGAGGTTCACCGAGACCGCCGCCCGCGCCAGGTCAGGGAGCGCAGCATCGTGCTGCTGGCGGAAGCGCGGGCCCCAGTCCACCTGCACGTAGGGTTCGGGCGCACGGCTGGAGCGGATCTGCACCAGCTTCTCTTCCAACAGCAACTCCACCTGCATGCCCGGCCAGTACTCGGGCTGGTAGACCAGCGCCGCATCCAGCAGCCCCAGCTCGATCTGCTGCTGCAGGTGCTGGCCGGCGGCCACCTCCACCCGTACTGCGTGGGACGGAATCCGCTCATGCAGGCGAGTCATCCAGCCCAGCAACAGCGGGTTGCTCAGGCTCACCTCACCGCCGATGGCCAGCAGGTCGCGGTAGCCCTTGGGCAACGGCAGGTCACGCCGGGCGGCCTCCCAGGTCTTCACCAGTTGCGTGGCGTGCCCGACGAACACCTCCCCCTCCGGCGTCAACCGCGCCCCGGCCCGGTTGCGCACGAACAGCCGGCAGCCAAGCTGACCCTCCAGATTCTGCACCCGCGCGGTGATGGCGGTCTGGGTCACATGCAAACGCTCCGCCGCCGAGACAAAGCTGCCGCTGCGGGCGATTTCGAGAAAGGTGCGTGCCAGGTCGATATCCATGGCAATCCCCAGGATTTTGAAGGGTGGCTATCTTAGCTGTTCGGGGGTGAGAGGCTGAGAGGAAACGCTTACCCCTCCAGCAGAAACGCTATCCAGGAAGAAAGAGCCGCTTCGAATTCATCAGTCGTTAGAAAGCAGAAAAAATCGTCATCACGCAGCGAGTAAATCCGGGAATTTTCCCTGCTTATTTCCACACCCCAATCTTCGCGATCCCAGTTATGGGATTCCAATTCACCCTGCTTTACAGCTCTAACTTTTGAAAGGCCCTCTTTCAGCCAAGCAATAGTGGCTTCATATGGTTGTCCACCACCATCAGTCAAAAAACATCTCACCAAATCCACTGCCTGAGGACCGAGAACATCTTTTTCACAACTAGGCTCGCGAACCTAGCCTTAACCCAACCATTTCCGCCCCTACCGTGCCGACCTTGAGAAACTCACCTTCTACGCTGTAACAAGCATAAGTCTCTGCCCTTCAGAATATTTTATTCGTACAACTCCTTGCCTTGGCAATGACGTAGGCTACGTCCAAAACTCGCTTCCATCTTGTCCAATCCAAACCACGCCTGCTGGCGCATTTGTAAGAAACCAAATCCCAAAACCATCAAGATCGTCTTCTCCTGGAGTGTCAGGCCAAGCCTTCCGCAGAATGTGCAACTGATCTTGAACGGAGCCATCGAGAAAACAACTCTCACTTGCCAGCTTTAAATGCCCACCCAACATGAGCCAACTCATTAGTGAAAAGAATAATTTAACCTTATACGGGTAATCGACATGACAATCAGAGATCTCAACCGTCATGTGCTGCCATATAGCTCTCATGGAAAGACCAAAGGCACTCTGCAGTACAGATTCAGCAACTTCCTCACTACAGCCACCCGACTCCGAAAAGAAAATACGCCCATCATTCATGCGTTCTCCTCCACAACTATAAAGCCCCACCCCAAAATCAATACTTTCAATAAAAGAAAAATCAAACCAAGTACAACCCCAACAACCTAGCACCCAATATTTAAAAACCCTATACCACACTGAAAGCCATAACCCTTCACCACCCTAGTTCAAAGCCCACCAAACACCCGCCTAAATAACCACGCAACGCTGGAACACTCCTCAAGTGCCTGCAAAGCAGCTTCAGGAGTAACTGGCATATCACTCGGAGCACTACCACGCTTAACAGCAATTCCATAGATTGCATACTCTTCGCTCTCTGTGTGCTCCCAGCACGGAACGTGACCGATCGTTTTATATATTTGAAAAATCTCACCATCGAACTGAGCAAGCTCAATAAAAAAATCCGGAATATCGCCCTGTAAAAACATATCAACGCACCAGAGCCTAAACTCCTCTTTACTGACAGCCCCCGAAAAAAGACAAGCAATGGCAAAGCCCAAGAGCTCATCACTATAACAATCCAGCTCTTTCCCACTCATGCACTTGCATCCCTCTTTCAAGCCTAATCATGGCCGGCCATCTAACCAATAAAAGATCTTGCATATCCGCAGACTTCGGCGACCAATTAAAACGCGACACACTCCCCCCAAGTTGACGTTCGATACCGCACCCACAAAAAACTCAGCCAGCGCATAGCGCTGGCTGAGTCGAGGTTTTACCAGAACGTGCCGCCAAGCATCACTCGCGCTGCAGCACTTTGCGCTCCAATGCCGGGTCAGCGTCGATTTCGCTGTCGCTGAAGGGCAGCGGCTGCCAGGGGTTATCGGCGAACAGGGCGGTCTGGTCGGCGTAATGGGGCGAGCCGGGGTCGCTGGACTGGGAGAAGGCCAGCAGGCCTCGGGCGCGAGGGCCCTTGTCGCCGAAGGTGACCAGTTGCAGGTAACTGGTGCCACTGACCACTTCCAGGCGGTCGCCCTGGTGTTCGCTCTGCATGGCGTTGTAGACGCCCAGGTGGCCATCGGCGCCGGGCATGGGGAAGGTTCGGGCGCCGCGGGTGACCTGGTGCAGGTCGCCCCAGCGGGCATCGGCGGGGGCGCCCGAGGCGGCCAGGGCCTCGCTGGCGGCGACCAGGGCCTGGCGCAGCGGTTCGCGGGCGGCCGGTGCGATGCCGCTGGGGGTGTCCAGCGGGCGCGCGGGGTCGAAGGGGTGCTGCCAGCCGTCGTCCAGTTCGAGGAAGGCCTGGGCCGCTTGCTGGAACACCAGCATGCCGAGGCCGCTGTCCACTCGGGCCTTGCCATCCCAGCCGGCCAGGGCGCCACAGGCGCGGCTCAGGTCCGCTTCGCCCGCGTGGGCCTTGCACAGCGCCAGCAGTTCCGGCAGCAACTCGTCGGCCAGGCCCACCTGGTTGTCGGTGACCATTGCCGCCAGGTCGTCCGCCCGCAGCGGCTGCTGGCCTTGCAAGCGCCCCAGGGCGAAGCGGGCACGGGGGGAAATCGGCGTTTCCCGGCTCACCAGGGGGGAGTAGCCCGCCAGGGGGCTCGCCGGGTTGGTCAGCCAGGCGCTGTCGTTGGAGTTCTGCACGAAGTCTTCGCGCAGCAGTACGGGCAACTGCGTGGCCGGGGTGATGCCGGCCTGGGCGGCCCCGGCTTCCCGCTGCCATTCGCAGGCGCTGCGATTGCCTTGCAGGGCGGGCAACCCCTGCTCCGCCAGTTGCGGGATGACGCACTCGGCGAGCCGCTGGGGCTGCAAGCGAGGCACCACGGACTGGTTCATGTACAGCGCGCGGCCCCGGTCATCCACCGCCAGGGTGTTGACCCAGGGAATGCCTTGCAGGCGCTCGACGCTGGCGCGCAGGGCGTTCACGTCGCGGGCCTGGTTCATCGCGTACCACTGCTGCAGCACGCGGGTGTTGCCGAGGTTGGCATCACGCAGGGCCCAGGCCTCGCCGGCCGACCAGTCCAGCTTGCCGGGCCAGTTCAGCAGCGGGCCGAAGCGGGATTCGTAGAGATCGTGGAACTGGGTGACCAGCTCACCGGACGGCTGCCGCACCTGGATGCGCAGGCGCGTGCGGGTCATGGGCTCGTAGCGGCCGTCGACGCGGTAGCGGGTCGGGTTCTTCGGGTCCAGTTCCAGGCGGTACAGCGTGAAGTGCGCGGAGGTGTCCACGGTGTGGGTCCAGGCCAGGTGCTGGCCGAAGCCGATGTTGACCACCGGCAGGCCGGGCAGCGCGGCACCCATCACGTCGAGCTTGCCGGGGATGGTCAGGTGCAGTTGCCAGAAGCGCAGCGCACCGCTCCAGGGGAAGTGCGGGTTGGCCAGCAGCATGGCCGGGCCGTCGGCGCTGCGCTGGCGGCCCACGGCCACGGCGTTGCTGCCCCGGTCCAGGCGGAAGCCTTCGACCCGCGCGAGGGTGTGGCCGCTGTCCCGCGCGGCCTGTTGCCGCCCGGGCGGCGCGGCGCCCACCACGGCTTCGGCGAACTGGCCGACGCCGCCCTCCACCAGCAGGCGCCGGGTCAGGCGGACCAGGTCATCCGCTTCGATGGGGAGCAGCCAGGCCTGGCCGAGGCAGTGGGTGCGGCCGGCGTCGGCTTCGCCCAGGTAGCGGTTGAAGCCTTCGGCATAGCCGGCCAGCAGCTCGGTCACCTCGTCGGTCTGGGCACGACGGAAGCTGGCGACCTGCTCGGGGGCGTTCAGCCAGGTGAAGAACAGGTCGGACGGGACGTTGGCCAGACCGGCGGAGGACTGCCCGTCCGCGCCGAACCAGCGGGCCCGCTCGCCTCGGGCGGTGATGATCTCTTCGGCCAGCAGGCAGGCATTGTCGCGGGCGTAGGCATAGCCGATGCCACGCCCGAGGCCACGCTCGTCAGCCGCGCGGATGTGCGGCACGCCGTGGGCGGTCCAGCGGATCAGGGTGTCGCCACCGGCATCGGCGGCATGGGACAGGCACGGCGCCAGCAGCAAGGCTGCGGCCCCGGCGACAAGGGTGCGCATGGGCATCGGAGGTTCTCGCGGAGAAAGGGAACGCGCCGACCGAAGCCGGCGCGGGGGTGGTCAGCCGGCGATGGCGTAGCTCGGTGCGGTACGCCCGGCAGCACCGGCGGGCTCCAGGTGCTGATGCAGGGACGCGGCGATCTCGTCGGCACGGATCGGCAGCACCGACAGCAGGGTATCGCTGAGGCCGTGGCTGGCCTGGCAGAAGCCCTGCATGTACAGCGCGGGGCGGAAGTTGTCGTCGGTGCGCAGGCGGTAGTCGCGGGCCACCTCGAAGTCCCCCAGCCAGGGCGCCAGGGGTTCCAGCAGCTCACGGTGGGCCTGGCGCTCATACCCGGTGGCCAGCACAACCGCGTCGTAGCGGTGGCTGCTCTGCTCGCCGGTGGCGATGTGGCGCAGCACCAGTTCGATGCCGTCGGTGGTGGCGGTGGCCCGCTCCACGGCACTGAGGTTGCGGAAGGCATGGCGGCGCGAGCCGGAGACCTTCTGGCGGTAGAAGATGCCGTAGATGCGCTCGATCAGGTCCAGGTCCACCACCGAGTAGTTGGTGTTGTGGTACTCACGGATCAGCCGCTCACGCTCGGCGGTGGGCTGGCTGAAGATCAGGTCGGTGAACTCGGGGGAGAACACCTCGTTGACGAAGGGGCTGTCATCCGCCGGCTTGAGGGCGGAGCCCCGCAGGATCACGTCCACCTGTACGTTCGGGTAGCTGTCGTTGAGGTCGATGAAGGCCTCCGCGGCGCTCTGCCCGCCGCCGACGATGGCGATGCGCATCGGCTGGCCACTGGCGCACGGCTGCTGCTGGATGCGCTCCAGGTACTGGGCGTGGTGGAACACCCGCGCATCGCCCTTGAGGTGGCGGAAGGCCTGGGGTACGCGCGGGGTGCCGCCGGCGCTGAGCACCACCGCGCGGGTGGTGCGTACCTGGGACTGGCCGTTGGCATCGCGGGAGACCACCCGCAGTGCCTGCACCTGCTTGCCCTCCAGCAGCGGCTCCACCGCCTGGACTTCCTCGCCATAGCGGCACTGGTCGGCGAACTGGCCGGCAACCCAGCGCAGGTAGTCGTTGTACTCCATGCGGCAGGGGTAGAAGGTGCCGAGGTTGATGAAGTCCACCAGGCGGTCGTGCTGGCGCAGGTAGTTGACGAAGGAGTACGGGCTGGTGGGGTTGCGCAGAGTCACCAGGTCCTTGAGGAAGGAAATCTGCAGCTCGCTCTGGTTCACCAGGGTGTTGCCGTGCCAGCGGTAGTCCGCCTGCTTGTCCAGGTACAGCGCGTCCAGGGTGCCCTGCCCGCTGGCGGCACGCTCCTGCAGGGCGATGGCCAGGGCCAGGTTGGAAGGGCCGAAGCCGATGCCGATCAGGTCGTGGATGGCGGTGTTGAGGGGCTGGGTCATGTCCTGTGTCCTCTGCTGGCGGGCCGTCGCGGACCGCGGCTGTCATGGGGGACGGCCCGGTGGCCGCCTGCTGACAAGGAACGAGGACTGGGCGGGGAAATTTACCGGCGACTCAACCGGCCTCCCACTCGCGCATGCGCAGCCGGCAGTGCTTCATCGCATTGACGATGTGTTTCTCCACCAGGCTGCGGGAAATCGCCAGGCGCTCGGCGATCTCCATGTGGGACAGCCCCTCCAGCTTGCGCAGCAGGAAGGCGTCGCGGCAGGCCTGGGGCAGTTCGTCCAGGGCCCGCCCGAGCATCGACAGGCGCTGATCGCGGGCCAGCAGGCGCTGGGGCGACGGCGCGTGGAAGCGCTCCTCCTCGTCCAGCACCTCCAGCGGCTCGTTGCGGCGGATGACGCTGCGCCGGTGTTCGTCCACCACCAGATTGAGTGCCGTGCGGTAGAGAAAGGCCCGTGGCGACTCGATGCGCTCTTGACTCGCACGCTCCATCACCCGCAAATACGCGTCATGGGCGACATCCGCTGCTGCCTGACGGTCTCCGAGCCTGGACTGCAGGAAACGCAGCAGCTCCCGATAGTAGTTTTCCAAGGCGTCCCCCGGCCGCGTTCCACGCGGCCACACCAGTTGAGCGAGATCAACGCCCATCGTCCTACGATGCTGGCAGTCTGAAATGAACTAAATTTATAATAATTCTCATCAAGATTTAAGCCTCAATGACGGATCGCCTCCAAATCACCATGGAACCCAGGTCAAACCGGTAAGCCCGATGAACAAAGCCACCTCCCCCGCCACCAGCGATCCCCTGGTCGAAGTCGCCGCCCACTGGTGCATGCGACTGCACGCCGAGGATTGCACCGCCGAGGAGCGCGCCGAGTTCCAGGCCTGGATCGACAGCGACCCGGCCAACGCCCTGGAATACGCGGAAATGCTGGAGATCTGGGAGCTCAGCGCCCACCTGCCCCCCAGCACCGTCCCCAGCGGCAGCGCGGCACGCCCGACG